>JBOFIW010000315.1:0-45918 GCA_051650365.1 Vibrio sp.
GTCACATCTTACTGCGGTTGGTTTGTCGATAAGTGTGAGCCAACTGCCTCTGCTGATACCGAAGGCAACACTGAATCACAACAAGTTCCTGTTTCGGCATAAGCCTAACTTAAGATACTGTCAAAAAGAGCGCTTCGGCGCTCTTTTTATTTATAACATCAAGAATGTGCTTGCAAACGAGCCAAATGTTGCTCCACCTCTTGTGTTGTTTGAGCAAGATAGGTAGTAAGATTTTCAAGTTCCATTTCATTCGGTATCAGTCCAGAATGAAGTTTACTTTCTATGTTCGCAGCCGTATTTTTTAGTTGTTGTGCGCCAAGAGTAGTAGCGACGCTCTTCAAACTATGGCTGACTCGTTGCGCGACCTCTGGGGCACTCACTAACAGTGCTCTAATTTTTTCATCATCGTTTTTATGATCTTCTAGAAAAACGTTTAGCAATTGAAGAACCGAATCTTTGCTGCCATTCAACATTTGCTGAATATGGTCAATATTAACATGGCTATTCTTCTTATCCTCTAAGTAAGCCACTTGGGAACTGTGTTCTACTCGAAAAGCTTTCTGTCTACAGTATGATGGCAGTATCAGAAGAGCAATCATAGAGACTAAGCTAATGAATACAAAAAATATTAAAATCAACCACAACTGATGATGATAGGTCGCTTCTAGCAGGCTTGCTTCTTCATACACTGCATGATTGAGCAATTTACTGACAATATTTTTTCCTTCTGCATTTTTGGTCAACACTCGAGATAATAAAGCTAGCGCCCCCTGCAACTGCGCTTGTTCGTCATTAGGTAGACTTAGAGAGTACTTAAGTAGTTGGTCTAAATGACGGTAAATCTCTGGATGATTTCGGCTATCAGCAAACATAGCCTCAAAACTCAACGCTCCTAATTGGAAGTAATCATTTAAAAGCTGCTCATCAGATTGATTGCTTTGCCGATTTTGACGCAAGAGTTCAGCCAAGGTGGTCGGTTGTAGCTCAATCTCCAAAAAAACTCTCATTTGCTCTATGAACCGATCAACTTGGTATAACAGTTGCTGCACATCAGCAACGAAAAAGAGTGTGGTTCTTTCTATTTCAATTTGCCTTCGCAAGGAGAAAAGTAATGAGATCTCTAGCTCTAACTCTGAAGCTTGTTTCGAACGATAAGGCTGTGAAAAATTGAGTGAATCTCGAAAATGCATCAGTCGATTGTTCAATTCATCAAGAGTACTCGAAGAAGATGAAACTTGGTAAAACTGCCACATGACAGATGTTGCTAAGCCCACCCAAACCACAAAGATCGCCATCACAACTTTATTTTTAAAAGGCTTGCTTACTGCTATCCATTCCATGTCTAGCCATCCTAGTTAAAACCTAAGATCAAGCATATACGTAAATTTCATCCTTGATGAGCAATGAGATTATTTGCATAAAAAAAAGAGAGCGCGATCGCTCTCTTGATAAAAACATTAAATTCCGGAATAAGAGGAATTTATAGGGGTTAGCGTAAACGGGTTAATTGATCACGCAGATTCGGAGGAGTTCCCTTGATTGTTAATGTATCCGTTTCTGGATCATAGAAAACGCGCTCTCCAAGCAGCAAGCTATCAAAACTCAGATTCAATCCCCCCCCGGCCCCTACATACTTAGTTAGCTTACGTACCGTTGAGCGATCTGCTGGGAAACTCTCCTCTAACTCATAACCTTGCTCACGAGTAAAATCGAAGAAACTCACACCTTCGTTGCTGGAAGGTAATTCACTAGAGAGCTCATGTACTTTAACTTCATCACCCGATTTAATCTGATCACTGCAGTATTCATAAACTTGCTTTTTATAACTGATCACTTCATCTTTTTCGAACTTCGCATCAGCACAAAAATCTTCCACTGCCTGCATCAGCACCTGATTTTGTTGTTTAGTATCAAGGCCAATATCCGCCTGCAAAAAATCAAGGAAGAAATCGGCGACTTTACGACCGACTCGACCTTTAATGTAACTCAGGTAACGCTTTGATTCTTTATCTGTTTCGTAACTAGAAAGATCAATACGCGCCACAATATCCATTTTGTTGATATCCAAATAATCAGTGGCGCTGATTTCTAAACCTTCCGTGACTTTCAAGCTTTGATTGAGTGGTAATAAACCAATAAACAGATAATCTGTCGCTAGCGATTGATATTCCGCCATAACCAAAATGCCTTCGTCAGCAAAAGGGTATTTTGCTAACTCATTTTTTAGACGCTGCGCACTCTGTTGTGAAAATTCATAGAACGGCAACTTGCTACTGCGCATCTCTTGCAACCAAAGTTGAAATTCACTGTCTGACTTGAAACAGCCGAAACCTTTACCAGCTTTTGCATTAAAAACACGATGTAACTCAGCGACTAAGTTTTCGGTTGACGTATCATTGCGAAGAGATTCAGCGCGATAGTTCACCACCAACTCATCATTATCGTTTTTACGGAGTTGGTGCAAAATCACGTTAGAAAGGAATAAGCTCATAGTGAAATAATCATCGTTCTGGTTTCAGTTGTTAGGCATAGTAGGTTATCATAAGCCGCTTTTACTATCACCATCAGAGTCAATATGCCTATTACATCTAAATACAGTGACGAACACGTTGAATCCATTCTGACTGAAATTGCTGCGGTACTAAACAAACACAATGCCTCACCAGAACTGACCTTAATGGTAGCTGGTAATATTGCAACCAACGTGCTCAATCAGAACGTTGCAGCTTCGCAGCGAAAAATGATTGCAGAAAAATTCGCGCAAGCATTAGTGTCATCCTTACAAAGCTAAATTGACCCATTTAACTCATAAATAGAAAAAGCACATGGTAGATAGCGGAAATACATACGGTGATCGAGTCTCTCGCTTAGTTGGTTGGGGGCATTGGTTTGCCTTCTTTAATATCATCGCAGCCATGCTGATTGGTACGCGGTATATCTCACAATCACCTTGGCCCGAAACCCTACTTGGACAGCTCTATTTAATGCTGTCTTGGGTTGGGCATTTTGGTTTCCTCGTTTTCTCGCTCTATCTATTAGTGCTTTTTCCTCTTACTTTTATTATCCCATCACGCAGCTTATTTCGATTTGTTGCCGTCTGTTTTTCGACTTTGGGTTTAACTATTTTACTGATTGATACCCAAGCTTATCAGGTCATTAACCTACATCTGAATCCTGTGGTGTGGGAGCTCCTTTTTAATGATGAAACCAGTAGCGTTAGTGCAGATCTACAACACCTGTTTGTTGTGCTACCACTGATTTTCCTGCTTGAGCTTGGTTTGTCTGAATGGGTATGGCGTAAGCAGCGCAAGCTATCACACAAGCGTATTGGACGCCCACTCGCCGCAGTGTTTTTCGTGAGTTTTATCGCAAGTCACTTAATTTATGTCTGGTCAGACGCTTATCTGTATTCTCCCGTGACCAGTCAACGAGCGAACTTCCCTCTTTCTTATCCCATGACCGCAAAATCCTTTATGGAAAAACACGGACTGCTTGATAAAGAAGAGTACAGTAAACGCCTTGCGGAACAGAGTAGTGATATTGATGTGTTAGCATATCCGCTTGAGCCGCTTGAATTTAATCGCCGAGCGAACAACCTGAACGTGCTAGTGGTCAGCATCAATAATTTACGTGCAGATGCACTGACGCCTGAGCTCATGCCAAACACGTATCAGTTTGCCAATGACAACCTCAACTTCACAAACCATTACAGCTCAAGCAACGATATGTTTGGATTGTTTGGATTGTTCTACGGATTACCAAGTACATACGCAAGCAGCGTGCGTGTACAAGGTAATCCTGCATTGTTTATTGATGTCATGCAGAAAAATGGCTATCAGTTTGGGTTATTTAGCGGCAACAACTTCGCCGATTCTATTTACCAAGAGACCATCTTCCGCTCTCTAGAACTTGAAAAAGTCGCAGCTAGTGATGACATTAGCCCAGATGAACAAGCCGTGAAAAATTGGTCTGAATGGGTGCAAACCAAACAGAAAAGTCCATGGTTCAGCTATTTGGAGTTCACAACGGTGGAGGAGTTTTCAGAACTCACTACTAACACGGCTCAAAAATCAACAGAAGAACGTTTACGGACCGCTTATAATCTTTCAACAACACAAGCCGACTTAGTGGTTAAGAGCTTACTCGATCAGCTTGAATCCTTAAGCCTGTTGGATAATACCATTATCGTGATCACGTCTAATCACGGCACCGAATTTAATGAAACAAAAACCAACACTTGGGGTTCAAATAGCAACTACAGTCGCTATCAACTACAGGTTCCTATGGTAATTCATTGGCCGGGTAAAGTGGCTGGTACTTATGCCCACCGCTCAAGCCACCTCGATTTTTCAGTGACACTGATGCAAGATTTACTTGGTGTATCCTCCAATCCAATTGATTACAGCAGTGGCAAAAACCTGTTTAATGAAAGTAAGCGTAAATGGATTTTAGCAGGTGATGCTCGCGAATTGGCTTTAATCACTGATGAACAAACCACCGTCATTGATAAATTTGGAAACTTCAAAGTTTATGATGCAGATTATCAACGCCTTAAACAAACAAGCCCAACACTACCTGTATTAATGCAAGGTTTAACCGAATTGCAGCGTTTTTACGCAAAAGACAATTAAATTCATTGTTTTAAGCCAGTTCAGGGTTGACGCATTTGGTAAAAGTTATTAGATTACGCCCATCGGACTGTAGCGCAGCTTGGTAGCGCACCGTCATGGGGTGTCGGGGGTCGGAGGTTCAAATCCTCTCAGTCCGACCATACACCTAAGGCCCGTAATTCAATGAGTTACGGGCTTTTTTACACCCATAAAAAACCGCCTCAAAATAAGGCGGTTCCAAAATGGTTCCAAAACTGGTTCCAATATTATCCCCAAATTGCCAGCTCAGCGGCGGGAACTTGAACCCACTTCTCGTGCCCCTCTTTGTAGATTTTGGTACTCCGAGCGTCAGTGTGAGCAGCACGAGATTGAGGGTCATGACCCGCTTTATCGTATAGGTGAATACTTAAGCCTCGAATCTCATGAAACGTTGGCCGACAATCTACAGCAATACTCTTTTTAACCTTTGCCTGATCTCTAAGCTTGGAAAAAAAGCGGCTCAAATATTTTCGGTTTACTTGAGTAAAGTGATCACAGTGTTGGCTGACTTCATTGCTAAACTTCTCCGGCAAACGATGCACTATGTAAGGAGAGTCAACATCGTCCTTACTATCCTCGATAATTTTCAAGAGTGACCTCGTCACAGGGATAACCACTCGGCTCGCTTCTTTGGTTTTAACCTTCCTACGATGAATTCGGAGATGACCAAACACTTCCACACCATCCTCAACCGCCGGTTCGCTGAGCCAAGTGATGTGCTCATATTTCATAGCACATACCTCATTGACGGCGTGTGTTGTCTCGAGAGAAAGATCCATTGCAATTCGCATCCACTTGGGAGCAATTGCCCAAATGGTTTTGTACTCCGCCAACGACAGGCGCTGGCGCTGCTTACCATCTTTTGGCTTACGCTTTTTTCGCTTAGCAGGGTTATCCACCATCACGGATTCATCTACCGCATAATCGAAAACCTTAGACATGAAAGCGATCCACCGGTTAAAGACATTATTCGATTTACCTGCAGCAACGACATCGAGAACCATGTTCACATCATCAAGCGTGATGGACATCCCCACTCTATCTCCAATCAAAGTCTTGAGTTTTGAAAGCCGGTTGTCGAACTCATCTAATGTCGACTTCGTAGGCTTCTCTTCGTCAGCATAACGAGCTGAAACGCGGTCAAAGAATGAAGAAAGCCTTGCGACTGATTTACGATGATGAGGTTTGATTAAGTCTAAGTTAACCGGATGGGATATTTCAGGATCAACTCGATAAGTGGCGTTGTATCTTCTGGCCAATGCAATTGCTCGGCTCTTATCGTGGCCAAGGGATTTACTGCTATTGTCGATGCGCCGAAAAACATACCCTTTCTTACCTTTAAAATAGAGACCTTCAGGCAGGTCTCTATACTTACTACTTCTTGGACGTGGCACGGTCACCTCAGTACATATTAGTGAGAAAGCAGGTCATCCAAGAAAGGATCACCGCTCGAGTTCTTCTCTTTTTCTAGGTCTACATAGTATGACCGCCCTATCCGTTTGCCTGGCAACGTACCTAAATCGATTTCTCTACGACAAATCCGCACATCTGGAGCACCACCATTAGGAAAGCGAATTTGACGCCAAATATTCAACTTCACCAACATAAACAACCTACCCACAGATATTTGAAAAAACCTGTGAACCTATGGAATGAAATTTTCTGTCTGATTGAATTCAGTTACTTAGAATCAATCTGTCTATTATTTCGTCCTCAGATTGCCGCCTGAGGCCGGAAAAAACCTATGGGATAAACCATGTATCCCATAGGTTTGGTTGGAGCCATGAGCATAGTTTTGCCGACTATGCTGCTTTTACTATTCCCTTAATCGTTAGTGATTTGAGTACCGAATCAACCCACTCAGCTTCCGCCTCTAATTGACCAATTCTTCGCGCTCTAGCCAGTAGAGCCACAACATCTAACTTCATAGTAGGTGATGCATTCTCATCTACTAACTCATTAAGTTCTTGTTGAATTTTTCCACTCAACTTAGCGAAATATGAGGTATTGGCGAGAAAGAGATGAGCTAAAGCTTCGTCTTGAACACGAGTACAACTGGGCTCAGCATCATAAGACTTAACCAACTCAGCACGACCAAACGGGGTTAAGGAATAAACTTTCTTGTCAGGTTTCCCGACTTGAGGAATGTGCTGGCAACTTGCGAAACGATTCGCCTCCAGCTTGGCCAACTCACGATAAATCTGCTGGTGCGATGCTTTCCATCCCTTATCGAGAATGAGTTTAGAGAGGTCATAGCCGGTTAAAGGCTTTTGACTAATTTCAGCCATGATGATGAGTGGTAAATTTGATAGAGACATGGTTTATCCTTCTTCGGTTTAAAAAATTGATCAACAGTGATGGTTCAGCACTCGAACGGTGACATCGAGGTGCAGTGATGAAATCCCGAGCTTGGTCGCAAGGCGTTTACGGTTGTCGGCATCGAGATTGATGGCACTGGCCAACGTCTCGAATTTATTCTCATGACCGCTCATATCAAGCTTTTTGCCTTCGATATATGGCTGGTCTAAACCCGCTTCCTCGTACACTTCTGCGATCAGTTTCGCGATGTGGTTAAGGGGTTTCTGTTTAGCTTTTGGCATCTTGCTTTACCTCTTTACTAAGTGTTTCAAACTCTTCTTCATTACAAATTAGGAAGCCCCCAAATCCCGTCTCACGGTGAAGCACTCCCTCGGCGATGATGCGACCTTCCAACACGTCACAAGCATGTTCGACCGCATCGTTAAAGCTTGGAAAAGAACCAAGCTGCATGTTCACGACTTCTTTGGTTTTCGTGCTCAAGGCCAAAGAGCCGTTTTCATCCAAATAAGCAGCGATGTAGTTCACTCAAATGTCGCTCCAGGCTGCTTTACCTGAGATTTGCAAATAGCCATACAATCTCCATTTCCAAGATGACGAACAAATGCGTGGTAAACCGTTTTGGTAAGCGGTGACGAAACATGTGGTGTCAGTGGTAACAACGCTTCAGCTACACAACCGAATGTATCAAGGTCAATACCAAACTTATCCATAAGCGGTGTATCAAAATCCTCATCGTCATTGATGATTTCATCAGTCTGTTCTTCACTTAAACCCAATGCCGCACCGGCTAGTTGCTGAATGTCAAATAAGTCCATAGTTAACTCCTTACTGATTAGTTTCTTTCTCACGAACATCTTCAGCTAAGCGTTGGTAAATGGCTGAAACATACTTAGCCTGGTGAACTGCATCAGATTGGGCGTCATGGCGAATGCCTTCAAAAGGCATGTCACGCTTAGGGTCAAAACCAAGTAGGTTTTTTCCTAGGTCAACCATTGTTCGAACATCACGTTCATTCCAGAACTGCCAAGGAACATACTGCTCACCTAAGCACTGGATAATCGTATTTTTCAGAATTACACAGTCAAATGATGAGCCATTACCCCAAACTAAAGGCTGGCTTAAACCATCGTTAGTGAATTGACGAAAATCGTGCAGAGCTTGCTTGATGTGTACGGCTTCTCGGCTGTTCAATACTTCTCTGGCTTCACTGCTTTGCTTCATCCACCAAAGCACAGTGCTAGCATCCACAAGACCGAACTGCTGAGAACTTTCCAAAGAAATAATCCGAGAGAATGTTTCTCCAATTTCTCCTGTCGAAGGCTCGAAAAAACAAGCACCAATAGCGACGATCGCAGCATTGCTGCTCTTCCCCATTGTCTCTAAGTCAATCATTAGGTTTTTCATTAGTCATATCCTTACTGGTTAGTTTCTTTCTCACGAACATCGTCTGGAATGGTTGGGAACAGGCCGAATTCGCGCAGGTTCTCAACGCCCAGAGCGACAAAATTTGCAACGCGCTTACCGTTAATGGATTTCTCGTGGCCATCTTTCAGCACCACTTTGGCTTCTTTGAGCTGCTTCTTCAGAATGCGATCGCTCTTCACAGGTAAGCTGTCAAACTTGGCTTTCAATGCAGGGCTTTGGCTGATGTGCTGCATGATGTGGCTAGTACGAACCAGCAAGCACAGCTCCCCCTCAATCCAATCGAACGAAAACGGGTGGCGGAAATGCCCTGCATCCATCTCGCCCAGGATAAGTTCCATAATCCACACCCACGGCTCGCGCTCTGCTTCCGTTTCGCGAATGTGCGCATTCATCTCTGTCACCAAATCTTGAATAAAGTGACCATAGTTACTCGCTGCACCGGTGAATTCGCAGAGCAAACGCCACGTCAGCATCAAACAGGCATAGTTATCACGCATACGGTTCGCGCCGTTATCGTCCGGCTTAGCCATACAACGCTTCGAAAGGTAATCAACACACTCGCGGTAGGCGCGCTTCATTTGCGGTCGAGTGTAAGAAGTCAGGTAAAGGATCCAGTTTTTAACGGGGAAACGAGGCAACTCATCAGGAATCATGTCGCCCTTACGGCCAGTCAAGTCAGAACGCACCAGCTTGCCAAGCAACGATTGCACCGGCACGTCTTCACCCGCCAACAGCACCGGCGCAATACTCAAGAATTCGGTCATATCCGTACCGCGGCGAGTAATGGTGTATTGGTAGCTCTCTTGCAGCATGGCCACCGCTTTATCAATCACACCTTGGCCCTGAGCGGAGAGCTCTTCCCAACCTACAGGATGAGAGGTGTGCGATATCGATGTCAGCAAGCGGAACTCGGTTTTCAAGCTCTGGCCAGAAAACATGGTGAAGGCCAACGTGCGCTCAAGTGATTTCACCAGCGTTGATTTACCCGCGCCTTTCCCCGCATTCAGCATGTAGTGAGGCCAAAAACCTAAGAAGGTTTTGATGTGCGCGCCCAAGCCCCAAACCAACAGCATCAACGCCGCGTTGTTTTTGAATGTCGCATGGTATGCCTCAATCACACGCAGAGCCT
Source organism: Vibrio sp. (assembly GCA_051650365.1). Classification (GTDB taxonomy): domain Bacteria; phylum Pseudomonadota; class Gammaproteobacteria; order Enterobacterales; family Vibrionaceae; genus Vibrio. The sequence continues at coordinate 9,523 of JBOFIW010000315.1, forward strand.
GCTCTGGAGAGCCCGATGGAAACTGTAAATTGTGGTAAGGGCACTGCTGTGTTGGATCAGTAAAGAATGAGTCCGGCCCTTCGTTTAAAATCGCTTGGCCGTTATGCCAAGCAAGCCCAACAAAGTTAACCGCGTTGCGCTCACCAAGGTGGGTGGCGCGCTCGAGAATTGAGATCATCCGTGTAAACTTGCCTGGGTTAAAAATGCCGCCGCCGACCCGACGCCAAACATCGATGTTGTAAAGCTGCTCACGCTTGAGCACAAAACGGGTAAGCTCAGTTGGTGAATCAGGCGTTTGAATCGTGGCTGAATAAACCTTCGTTGGCTGCAAATCGGGTTCGCCTGTCATGGCCGAATTCGCTGATGAAATCGTTACTTTCGATAAGCCGGCAATACGGAATGAGCACACATCTTGTGGGATCTTCTGCTCGCCTTCTTCATTGGTGACAATTTTCAAATAGCTGGTGAAATCAGGCTTCACTCGAAACAACCAATAGAGAGATTGATCGTGATGTGGCAGCGGCAAGCGCTTAAATTGTGCGTTCTCGAACTCACCTTCCTGCCCTGCAATAAGCCAAGGTTCGAAATAATCCAGCGCATACTTGGTCATTTGCGTACCGTGCTTACGCAGATAATCGTTCAGGTCATTAATCTCTTCCCACTTCCCGCCGGATTGATCAACAAGGAAACATGGGATGTTAAGCGCCGTGCATCGCTCATGAACAATCCATGCTGCTTCTGGCCCCGGTCTGTGGCCTTTTCTTGCTCCTTCCGCAATCGGCTTGTCATTATCAAAACAACAAACCACACGCTTGCCAGATAGGAATCGCCAGTCGATTTCTTCTACCGCTAATCCACGAGTCGCAATCGCCGTCACCGGTACTTTCCCTTTACCCTTTGGGTCATAAGCTGCAATGGCAGAGATGGCATTAATCGCAGATTCAACCACAATCACCGTTTTCGCCCTCTTAAGCGCCATTTTGTCAGGGATATAGGGATAACCGCGCTTCTCGCCCATCGCCTTAGTTTTGTTGTCACCGTTTAGCGCAGGATCAAAAAATCGAAAATCTATCCCCACCACTTCATTGGTAAATAGGCAGCGGCTCGGGAACGTCACTGCAGGGCCACCGTAACCCAACTCACCAGGGTTTTTGCTTGGGCTTGTCCAGTCGCTGTAACCGAAAGCGCCGCGCTTTTGCAACATATCCACCACATCAGCAGGAATACCGCGCTCATCAATCAAGTAAGCTCGAGCATCACTCGCAACCGCAGATTGCTTTTCAGCAACCCATGCCAGTTGGCTTTGAGGTTTTTGTTGCTGAGGGGCAACATCGTCCGTGGGAATATTGAACTCTTCATGCAGCCACTTCATTGCTTCGCTGGCATCCATCGCTTGACCGCAATAGATCACCAAATCAAGGCATGAACCCTTCTCGCCAGACGTATGATCTTTCCACATCATGTAGCCGGCTTTACCTGCATCAAAAATACTCACGCTCGGGTGCTTATCTGGGCGGTTGGGTGCGCGGTAGTTACCATTTGGGTCAGGTCTTTCCATACCTAAACGGTCAGCCAATTCGTGTAAGTCAATCAGTTGTTTTAGTTGTTCTGCGGACGCCATAAAGCGTGCCCCCTATTCTGTGTAGTTCTACCCCAATTGCGACAGGGCCAAAGTGACGTTCTAACTCTTGCTTAACTTGCTGAAACTCAGATGACTTCAATAAGTCAGCCATGGTGGGGTGATTCTGCTGAATGTGTGCCCACACCATCTGCTTTTTGTCCGGCTCTAAATCGCTGAGAGTGACAGAAGGCATCACGAGTCGAATTAGAACCGGTTCGGAGTACCAGAGCGGACATTTCCACCCCGGATAAGCATTAAAGGTCGCAGGCATAAATCCGCCTTAAGCAGGCTGACGCAAGCCAAAGCTCTTCACTCAAGTTACAGCTGTGCGTCAGTTGCTGTTTCTCTACTTGCTCAGGTGGTACATGCTTCATCTCTTCCACATCGAGCTTAATGTGGCCTTGCTGCTCCCAGGCTGAGAACACAACATCCAACTCATCCATAAACGCTTGGCGGTTGATATAGCCCTGCTGACGAACCATCTGGTTTTCAAGCTTGAAAAGACAAGCACGTTCAGGCGCACTGAGCTTGGTCGCGGCGATTAGGTTAGGCATGCGCACCTCCCAAATACCAGCTAGCGAGCTTGCGTGTTGGGCGCAGTTGGTAACGCGCCCACACCGAGTGCTCATTCAACATGCTGAGGAAAGTGTCCAAGTAACACTCAGGCACACCGTCACTAATCAGCCACAGCCGGATATCGCCTGGATAAACCCCAAGGCGATCCGCCACATATTCCGTTACTTCACGAGAGCTCCCTTTACTTGAGAAACGATGCAAATTGACGTTACGCAAAGCGGCAGAAAGCGCATTGCGACGCATCGTAACCAAGGCTTCATCTAACGTGATTTGAACTTCCATGCTTACTCCTCAGTTCAGTAGTGGGTTGAAAACGCCGCTACAACACGGTCTTTGCTAACAATCACAGGGGGTTCACCAACCATCTTCACCACAACGTTCGCCCCTTTATCTTCACACCACTCCACCAAAGCGGCGGTGACTCGATTGCCTTCAAAACTGATCACGTGGCCACGGCTGATTTGTTCGGCTGGCATTTGCCAAAATTGCGGTTCAATTAGCGGAAACATGTGCTGGCCTCCCGCATTGCTACGGCAATGGACTCTTTATCCGGTGCGGTATAAATCGCCGTGGTAGAAAGGTTGGAATGCCCAAGCACAGCTTGAACACGGCGCAACGCATCCGGTGATGTGGTTCGCCCTAAAAAACGAATCGCCCAGGTATGGCGCAGCCAGTGCGGTGTACCATCTGGCACATTGGCTAACCGGCACCATGTAGAGAAACGGGCTTGGAATGAACGGCGACTCATCGCTTGACGATTACGGCTCAAGAACAATGGGCGCTCTTGCCGTGGAATGTCCCACTCAATCGTTGCCGCCATTTCTTCATGAATTTTTAAAAGCTGTTTCAGGGCATGAATAGCCGATTTGTTTAAAGCGATCGGATGCTTTTTCTGATTTTTCGCGTTCTCGCGGCTGTAAATCAGGTAACCCTCTTCAAGGCTTTGCTCCGCTTCTCCCACTGTTAAACCAACCATTGGCAGGTTATAGCGCTTAGCCTTTTCGGCATCCGGGCCAGCAAGCACACCTAATCGCACGGCAGTTTCACGCATCAGCAGCATCCAGTAATAATCACGCTGCGCGTAAATGCCGTAGGTTTGCTTCACCGTGTTGAACAAGCGCTTCTCTTCTTGCTCAGTGAAATAGTGCAAAAAATATTGAATGGATGATGCAGAGTTATTCATTGCTAAGGTTGTCATGGCCTACCTCCTTTGGCTTCGCCGTTGAATTAACCGTTAACCAGTGCGCGCAAACGCTCAAGCAGCTCAAGTGCTGCCGCAAACGTATGTTGCAGTTCGCGCTCAATACGCTCGAATTCTTGAAGCTCGATGTCCCCATCTTCTAAGGCATCGGCAATGGCGCGGTTCACATCGCCGATTTCGGCGTGCCAACGGCTGTAACAGTTGAGCAGTTCCACATCAGAAATCGCTCGGTAGTCACCAAGGTAGTAAATGGAATAATTCAGCTCGGAAGCAATGGAGCGGAGGATTTGCACATCTTTCGTGAACAACATCAGCTTGATGGCATCAAACAAACCCAGTTTGTGGCTGGACTGATTAGGGTTGATCTCGTTAAGCAACACACCCGGTCTTTTGTTTAGGTGCTGCTCAACGGATTCGGTATTACCATGCTCTTTCAGCGTTTGGTATAAAGCGTGTACCACCTGCGGGAAAGTGCAGGCAGATGAAGGAACGATAGCAGTTTGCATCGTAAGCTCCTTAAAATTGATACGTTTCCAATTTCAAAAGCCTGCGCTACAATCTACCCCAAGGATGAAATGGTGTTGGAGCCGTGAGCATAGAGGTTGTGGCCTCGCTCGTTATCCTAGTGGTTGACTGTCTAGACAGACTTCTACGGCCCTTACTGATTGCCGTTAGTAAGGGTTTTTTTATGCCTGTTACATTCCCCCACTCAATGGTGGCAAACCTAACTCCTCCTCTTTCTCATCAACTGCTTTTTTCAGAAGAATACGGGTCATTTGTGCCAGTTTTCGGGAATCCAACGTTGCTAAACGTTCAATCCGTTGTCTTAAATGTAAATCGCGAGTGGCAATAACATCCATATTTGGACTTGAATTGGTACTCATGGTCTCTCCCATCTGTGATAGACTAGATTTTTGAAACAAATGAAAACTAGATAATCCAAATAATTAACTTGTTAACATTTGAAATGAATAATAGATCCAAAAATGGACTAAAACAAGCCGAAGAAGGTAAAAATATGGAACTTTCTTTTGAGGAGCGTCTCAGCTTTATTCTTCAAGACCGAAAGCAGACACCATGGGGAAAAGGACTAGGGTTCACTGGCGCATCAATTTCACACATTTTTTCTGGGGGACGCATTCCTGGCCCTGAATTTCTCCAAGCCATTCGTAAAGCTGAGAACGTCAACCTGAACTGGTTACTGACTGGTGATGGTTCACCATTTGTTGTTGAATACTTCCTCTCTGCAGATGCTTTATCTGATTACTTATCTGCCATGCTCCACGAAGAAGAGTGGGTTGTTCATGTTTGCTCATACCAAGACATTGCTTGCATCGTACTCACCCAGCCCGGGCAATATGAATTCAAGGGGAAATGGATCGATTATCGAATTGTGCATGTTTTGGTTGGCCCTGGTGATGAGGTCATCACTGAATTACTGCATGATTACCACCGTGGACAACACGCCATCTTCGTCTCAGAACTCACCGAAGAACAACGACAAGCCATTATCCGTGGACAAGTTGGCACTTACCTTATGCTCGAACAGATGAACCCCATGCTGAACACCGTGAGAGTGGAAACCCACATATCTCAAATTGAGTTCACTGGTGGGGAACGTACAGAAAAACCCGTTGATATCGCCATCATGCGTGCCGTGGTTCGATTAGTGGATGAATGTGAACAAGAACTTAGAACCTCGCTCACCAGTAATGAGCGAGCCAGAGTTATCACTGCCGTTTACCGTCAAGCTGAACGCCTTAAACTCTCAGAAGAAGAAATACAGGCTGCAATCGAAACCTCGTTTGATGTCCTGAGTGACTGATTCTTTTCTTGCCGATGTGCTAACGCTTGTTCTAATCGTAACAACGCCAGAGCTAACACTTGTTGCTCTGGCGTTTTTTCATTGAATGACCTAACCATTTGTACCCTAATTTTAGTGTTTCTCTTTTTGAGTACAGTTTACTGATTTTTGCAACGTAAGTTGCTGTGCCACCCGTCACATAGCGAATGTGTAGACGCTGCACTAGAGAATAGAGACGGATTGTCTCCGTTCAACTAGCGGTGTTTTTTTCCCTGTATGATGCGCGGCGAAATGAAGAATCTAAGACTCAAACAAGCGAGGGTGGCGGCAGGATTGTCCAGGGAAAAAGTTGCAGCAGCTATGCACAAATCGCCACACACCATCAAATCCTGGGAAACAACCTCACGTCAGCCAAGAACGCTACGTGAGGTTGAACGCTTGTGCGCGATTTTAGATATTACAGTGAACTGGTATCTCACTGGCCAGCAGCCAATGAGACCGATAAAACAAGGCGAGAAAGAAAGGGAATTGCTTCGGCTTTTTGCAACGCTGTCACCACGTCAACAAGATGCTGTATTAGAGTTAATAAGGGTGTTTGAGCACTCAACAGATTGATTCCTAATCTCGATTCAGACTTGTGATTTCAATAAGTGGGCTTACTGCTTCAGCAATTGCCTTATCGAGCTCATCAAATTTATCGCTTATATCATTTAAATAGCTAGAAAACTGTCCTTTGAGCTGGTCAAGTGAAAGCGATATCTGTTGGTCTAGCCGTTGATCATGCTTAGGCGCAGCTAAAGACATTAAATTATCTCTCTCCGTTTGAATCATTTTCTTTACATCAATCCCTGGTAGTCCATGTGATAACCATCGGAAGTGTGGAGCACCTAATTTCTCAATGACATTTTTTGATAACCTAAGAAGCTCTGCATTCAGTTCTTTTTGCGCTAAATATTGCTGGCTAAAATCTGCCGCCCTTCTCTTTGACTCGTTCAGTTCTTCATCTAGTTTTTTATTGGAAGCATCGAGCATTGAGTAATTGCTGCTAGCAATCGACAACTGACTTTCCAGTTCACGCTGTTGGGCTATTAAGTGTGAAACTGTTTCTTTTAGCTGAATGATTTGTCGCCCTGCCTCTTCGGCACGATTTCGATGTAACTCTTGCCAATATTCCAAGCTGGCTTTGCTTTGTTGCTGAGCGACCTTAGCTTGACCAAGATATTTTTCATGCAGATGCTGATGGTGAGTTGCCGTTCTGCGCTTATCAACAAGCCTATACTTAACGATATCAATCCCCCACTGAGCTAATGGCACAATAAACAAGTAGGCAAGAGCCAGCGCTAATGGCAGGAGCAAATCACTATTTAGGTTAAATGGAGTGCTCTCAATCAACGCTATGCGTTGGGTATTGTCTGAGAACAATAACTTGGCTACATGATCATGGTTATAAGCCAACCAAGACAGCACAAAGGTACCAAGTAATGGGGTTTTCATTCGACTGGACATTTCAGAAAAGACTGAGGAAAGAAAGCTTTGCATCTAATTTAGGCATCTACGTTTATCACCAATATCGCGATAATACTCATCAATATGCCTAAAGTTCAATAAAAAAGGCGGACTCTTTAGTCCGCCTTTTTAACTTAAAAAACTATCACGCCATAATTTTGTCATTGGGGCAAAGATCACCACCACGAATGCTTGTGCCTTTATCAACAAAACATAGGTCAGCCATAAGGTTAGCTGTATCTTTTACTCTATTGTAGATCGTTCCAAACAACTTTAGAACAAGTACAAACGGCAAAAAGTAAAGCACAAACATTAATGAGTTCATTGCAAGAACTCTTTCAAGTACACGATTAACTGCAAAAAAGATCTCTTTCGGCGCCTTGTCTGATGCATTTTCAATCAGATGATAAAAACGCTTAAAATCTTTACTACTTTCTTGACTACTTCTTGTAACAGCCGCAACTTTTAGAAAATTAGTAAAGGTCATTAGATGCAAACGATTCAAAGAGCGATTGATCCCATCATCAACTTCTTTGAATGCACGAAGTGTACTCTTATCTGCATGGCCTTGAATTTCTACTAAACGAGCTCTTAACTCATCTCTGAGTATAAAAAGCTCATCTCTTGCTTTTTGACGATAACTAGGTAATACAATCGCTTGATAAATGTAATGTACAAAACAAATCAAAAACAGTATTACGCCAACATACTGCACCATAGCTCATCTCCTTTAGGACAACTGAGTCTAGCTATCACTAGAGTTTAGCACGGTCTTATTTGCCGCTTCTTGCTGTAATCTGGACTTTTCAAGCCCTATTCTTTTATATTCGGCGCTGTGCTGTCTTCTCATTAATCGAGCATGACCCGCCCATAAAACACCGACTACGATGCTTAAGACCCATCCCATTAAGGAAAAGTTCTTAAAACCATCAACAATACCTAAACCAAACTCGTACACTTTGTCTTCTGGCATCTTGAAGATCAAAGCGATAACAATTAAAAAAAACAACACAGGCAGTAGTTGCCCTCTATCCATAGATCTTAAGATAATGTCTCTGAACGCTTGAGCCCACGTAACGCTTTGTTGCTGTTTTTTTGCTGGTTTAGTCATAACACACCGTATGAAACATAGTACATAGGCAATGTTAACATTGGAAAGATGATACTACAAATTCATTCTTGTTTTTCACACATAGTCTCACTTTAGAATAAATTAACAATGATTTCACATATTAGAAAGAGTAGGAATTTCGCTTACAGCCCCTTTAGGGATCACAAACTCACCGCTTAATGTATGCCCTGCTTCACTCAACACTTCGGTTACCTTGCTGCACATCCATTGGGTATTAAACTCTGGCCGCTTATGCCCAGACACAAGAATATTCCGTTCCGCTTGAATCCCTGGGATAAACGGAAACTCTTCCAGCGTTAGTACGTAATCTTGGCATTTTTCATGGTAAAGGGCAGACTCCGCCGCAGAGCGAGCGGCCGCTTCCGATGGGTAGACTTTGCTGAGCTTTTTTACTTTACCGCTACTGTCACCCACACGGACGGATTGCTTTTGCCCTTGCTCAACCTTTTGCCAGTAGGCTTCCACCGCTTGAAACTTTCCAGTTCCTTTGAGCTCAATAACGGCTTGTGTTCCATCCGTTAAATGAACGGGGACAGCAGGCAAGGTTTTCCCGCTGACGCTTTGGTTATTACCGCGCTGCGAAAACACCAGTTTTTTATTGGCCACTTTCATGGTTGCGCCATACTCAGTCGCTAGTTCAGTGACTAGGTCTGCATCACTCTGCCCTGCTTGCACGTAGTGCTCGATGGTGATGCTGGCATATTCCGCATCGATAGCCGCCGTTAATCCATTTCGTTGAGCAACGGTTTCAACCAGCGCTTTTAAGCTTGTTTGTTGCCAAGTGAAATCACGCTGGGTTTTAAAGCTGCCGCCTAAGTTTGCCGCGTCACCTGAAAGGTTTATGGTTTGCTCTGGGCTCATGAGCTTTACCGAGTTGACGGTGTAAGTGCCACGAAACACTAAATTGTCGATGGTTTTCCCAGTGTAGATTTGTAAGGTCGCCTCATTGCGGGGGAATGCGATTTTTCCATCATCAGCAAGCACCAACTCAAAGGTATCACTGTCTAACCCTGCTTCATCAGTGATGGTGAGGCTTACAAAGAACTCACGCAATATTGGGGTAATGTCCTTCCCCTCAGCGATGATTTTAAATGGCATTAATCCCATAGGTTGATCTCCTGCGTTTCTGCAGGGGGCTCAAGTTGAGGAAGTTGTATTTCTACTCCGGCTTCTAGTGGGTGTGGCCGCGAGGAAAGGCCGCGGTTTGCCTTTAATACGGCCTCATACGCACCGGGCATACCGTTGTAATAGCGGTAGGCAATATCATCAATTTGATCGCCTTCTTTGCTGATGTAAATGGTCATAGTCAAGCCTTATCTGGATACTCTTTTAGCTCGATGTTGAATTCGATTTTCCGAGCCACGCCCTTGGTAAACAACTGGGATTTATCGACTTCAAGAGATCGTATTGTCCATAACCCCAAATCTTTACCCAAGCCATCAATCATGCGTAGCGGCTTGCCTTTATCCCCTTCGGCTTTCATCTTATCGGTTTGCCCCAAGCCGCCGCGAAAGTGCGGATAAATGGTACCTTTAAAGCGAAGGGTTGAAAGGTCAGCGCCTATGAATTGAGAGCGGGGTTTTCGCCCAGCAAGGTTATGGTCACTCCAACGCCAAGCATGAACTTCCTGAATGTTTTGTAATGCGGCGGTATCGATACTGAATCGATAATCCCCCAATGCCATCATCACATCCGCCATGGTGTCTCCTTAATCTGCGAAGCTGACATTGCGCCCTCCGTTATTCAATTTCTCCATTTGCTTGGCAACGCGCATCACCATTTTTTCCAGCTTATTGATTTGCTCGTCATTGACGCTGCCTTGAACGTGGAAAACAGGGTTGAAGTTAATTTGTGCCGGTGCGGATTGGTTCGGTTTACTGGCGTTGATTTGCATGGCCGTATTGGCCTGCAGCATTTGTGGCGCGTTAACGTTGGCTTTTTTTACGCTATCACCAGGCTTGGGCGTGTTGGATCCAAACCAACTTCCAACCCACTCACCAATGCTTTCACCACCAATTCCCCCGATGATGGCTCCTGCTAAACCACCAATTGCCGTTCCAATGACAGGAACAACAGAACCCACCGCAGCACCTGCCGCTGCTCCGGCCAATGCTCCGCCCATGTTGCCTACCGTGCCACCTATGGCGGTAGACTTTTCTCGGCTATTCATAGAGTCATCAAGTAATGTCGAACCAATATCAATAGCACCGAGCGCCGCGCCAACATAAGGCAGCTTGCGAGTCAGTCCGCCGAGCCTACTCATCGATGAAACGCTTTTGCCTGGCATTGAGCGTGTACGGGCTTTCCCACGCTTACGTCTGCGCTTTCCATCACCCTCACCGCCTAAGCCGCCGAACCCATCGGCTGGCATATTGGTGACGTAAACTTTCATCACATCACCAGTCGGTAAATTGGGCATGTCACCGTCTTTCCCTTTAGAGCCGCGGACAAAATCAACCACACTTTTGCCCATGCCATAGGCTTTTTTACCTGCCCATACCGCCCCCAATGTACCGGCTAATGCCGAGGCTCCCGTTAATGCTTTTTCTAGCGTCTCGGGCTCAAGACTGTTAATGGCATCCGCTAAATCAGCGATAGGTTCAGCTAATTTGTCATCAGCAAAACTCATCCAGGCGGTTTTTAAGCTCATCATAGCGGCGTTGGCTGTCTGTGCCGCTCGAGCGGAATCTTGCAGCACTGATGTACCATCACCGCTGATATCGAGGAATGAATTGAAAGCGGTTTTGCCATCGTCACTGGCTAGAACCTTCATGAAACGCATCGCTTCATCACCAAACAGTTGGCTGTATTCGGTAATGTCGGAGTTGGTCTCCTCCATGATCTCTTTAACGATGGAGGGAAGATCGCGAAACTTCTTCTCTCCTCGAGCAAGCGCTTCTTCATCGAAAACCTGAATACCTAGCTTTTCAATGTCTTCATAGTTGGATGTGATGTCTGCTAGAACAGATTCCATTGCGCTAGCCGCTTCTGCTGCAGAGCCTGAACCCATTCTGGCTATCTGCAGCATTGCCCCCATTTCTTGAACTGCTTTTGGTCCTGTTCTTCCCATTGCGGCATAGGCCGCAGATACCGATGCACCTTCTGCAGCAAGGTTCTGTAAGGTGAACGCTCCTGCCTTACCTTGCACAACTAAGGTATCAATTGCCGATAGAACATCTTCGCTATTTTTTAGGCCAAACTTTTGAGACATGTCTGCGAACATTTCGCCAACATCGACACCCGCTGCACCTGTGGCCTGCATTACCCGACCGATATTGGCCATGTTCTCCTGAGCGAATTTAAGATCACCGGTTTTCTCGACAATCTTCTCAACCGCTGACAACATTTCGCCTTGATCAACCCGAATATCGGATTGCTGGGAAGTGGCAAACATTTCAGCTCGCAGCTGTGTCATTTCCTCTTTGGTTTTACCCGCCTGAATGCCTAGCCGTTCGTACCGTTCCTCAAGTCCCATCACCACAACAGCAGAGCCGGCACCCGCCGCACCAGAGGCTAAAGCCGTCCATTGATTGCCCAAGTTATCGATGCCTTCACCCATTTTATCGACACTGCGGCGCATTAAATCGGTCTTTTTGATCGCAGCGCCTATCTCTTGGGTGTACTGCCGAACACGCTTACCCGCATTGGATAAGCTTTGCCCTACTTGGCTAGTCGCTCGGCCAGTACGTTGATTTTCACGACCAAGCCTTTGCGTTTCATTCTTGAGTCGTTGCGAGCTTTTGCCGAGCCGTTGGTTTTGCTGCTCAAGATTGTCAAAAGCCCGGGTGACAGACCTGTCAACCCGAGCTTCTACATCAATCCCGACAGATACGTTGTTGTCTGCCATGTTATTCCTCACCTTCTTTTAACTTGCTGAGCTTTTCACAGTCAGCAAGCCAATCGAACAATTCCGCGATGATTAGCCCTCGGAGTTCTCCGAGTGGGACTCCGCCACAGAACTTGGAAATAGCAATGCACACTTGGCGGCATACTTCGGGAGTGGCAACAAAAAACAGTCGTACGCCTTTTGCAGTTGCAAATAGTCATACTGAGACATGCTGCCAATGAACGCTCGGGTGGTATTGGTCAAGTTGGCAAACAAATGCGCCTCATGCTCACCGTTGTCTTCCACCAATTCGCCATTTACCACGAGGCGAGATTGCTTTTGTGCCAGTAGAACATCATCAGTGGTGGGCGGTCGCATGGTAAGTTTTGGCTTCAACTCGCTATCCAGCTTGCATGGTACCTGTAATGTAATATCGATAGGTTGATACATTTTCACTCCTAAATACCCAATGCTTTGTTGATATCGGCGCGCAAGTTGACGCCGCCCACACGTTCAATACCAGCCATGATATCGATGTGTACCAACTCCACTCCGTTATACAGAACGGTGTAAGTCGTCCATGTGATTTTGCAGGTCATTTCAGCCACTTTCTTACGCTCAAACTCCCCCATATCTAAGCCAATCACTCGGCCATTCACCTTCACAACAAAGGTATCGACACCAGATTGGCCTTGTAGCGAGGAACGAAAAACAAATGGCTTTTCCAATCCGTTGGTTAAACCGAACATGGCAATGGTGGCTGCATTTGGCTCGGCAATGGTGACTTCAAGATCTTCCGTCTCAATGACACCCATATCGAGTTTGATGGCTCCCACCATCCCACCGGCTAAGTATTCCTCCACCACTCGGTTAAGCGGTGGTAATTTCACTTTGGGCACTAGCCCAATCATGCCGCGGCCATCCTGAAACCAGGCGTAATCCGCGAGAACTTTTGGTGGTCTACGTTCCATAAGGCTCCCTTACTACTGAAAGATTACGTCGGCGTAATCGTTGATGAAATGACTGGTCACGGTGATGTTCTGGGCGATACCAGGTGGAGTGAAGTCGTAATCCAGATAGAAGTTGCCAGCAATAATGGAATCGGGCGGGTTTAAATCAGGGTCAGCCCACGCTTTGGCACCGTAGAGATGGCCAGCACGAATTTCACCATCAAGGCCGTTTTGTACCGAGTCGGTGACATCCTCAACAAAGGTGGCAAGAATTTTACGGTCTCGGGCCCATTTAAGGCTGGATGTGATCATGTCCAAAATCATGTCGTTAACACGGACATGTGCATTGAACTGCCATTTAGGGTCATCACTGCAGCTTAAGTTCCCCCATGAGCGGTAGCCACTATCCAGAATCACTGTGGTGATTTGGTTTTCGTTGAGTAGGTGCGCCATGCAGTTGGTATCACCATCCGCATAATCCACAGGGAACTCGGTTCCCAACGTGCCGTTGATTTTGCGGTTTGATAAAGATGCGCTGTAACCATCGTTAGGGTCTTGGTCTTTTTGAATCTCTAAACCCAACATATACGCACTCATAGGTACTAGGCGACCGTAAGCATTTTTTACTCGTGGCCAGAATAGCTCGAGGCGTTTATCACCCCAGAGTTGTCGATACGCGACCGCTTCTTCATAAGTTGTCCCCGGGCAATCACCAAACACTTTACAGCGTAAGCGAGTGGCGATGGGCAATAGCTTGGTCAGCACAGACTGGTTATGCAAAAAACCAGGCACGGAAAGTAAGCGAGGGCGCTTCCCCGTAACCGCTTGCACATCCAAAATGGCTTCAAGGCCGGATTTAGCCCCTGTGGCTGGGTCAACACCACCAATGATATTGGCAATGGTTTCTGCCTCATTCGCACCTTCTTGAGTACGAATTATGCAAATGGCACAGCGCTTTTGATCGTAGATAGCCTGCAGCGCATCGGGCAATGTTCCTTTGGCCTCACCGACCATATCAAGCTTGGCAATGATGTGAGGATTTCCTGCGACGAGCACTTGTTTCCCAATGGGGAAAGTGGCTGGGTCGGCATCTGGAGCGGTACCTACAACAACGGCGAATGACGTATCAGCCATTTGCATGGGCCGCACGCCGCTGTTGTCTGTAACGCCAAAAATGCCATGTTTAAATTGTGATGACATGGTGTGTTCCTTTGTTGTTCGAACAAGAACTCACCTTCAGCGGCATCGTTAAACTAGTGTATTGGTTAAGAGCAAGAAAAGAAGGGGTTAGGCTTCTGGGTTAACAGGCCACGGGTTTTCAAGTTGGATTTTTTCTCGGGCGGCAATGGCTTGGCGTTCCAGTTCGATGGCTTCCGCTTCTTTTTCCTGCAGTCGTTTGATGTTAGCTTCTGAGACCAACGGGTCAACCATTGCGAAATACAAACTACGGCGCAGGTTATCGACTTGGTCGAATTCGGCGATGTATTGATTACTGATATTCGTCACCCAAGCATCATCCATCCATTCATCAAATTGTGTGGCTGGCTTTTTCAACGTGTAATCGTCGGTCACGAGAGTGACATCATCAAACTCTTTCTGCTTTGTGCAATCCGATTTTAAATAAGCGGTGACTTTTACATACGGTGCTTTGATCACTAGCTCGCCGTTAATTACATCAACGACTTGACCGTTGATTTTGGCTAGCGCTGCTGCTTCGTACTGCTCTGCGCTAATCTCAATGCCGTCTTTGAGCTGAGATTGAGATATCGATTGATTGTTTGCGTAGTATTTTTGCATTGTGATCATCCGAAAATTTTCATGAAATAGGGTTCTTCGATGTGAACCGGCTGCACTTGATTTGAAGTTGGCACAACTTTTGACGATGAAAAAATCACAGACTGGTTTGTAATTGACGCGGTCGCTTGAGTTACGATCTGCTCATATTCAGATGTCTGTACTGATGATTTAGCGAAAGCGCCTTCGGTTCGAAAAACAGTCTCGCCGAGGCCTTTGGTTAAGCGAATATCAAGCCTGCCGTCAATCGGTCTGAGTGTATCGCCAATTATCGTGCCTGAATTTTCACCAGCACGTGAAAAAGGCTTCGATGAGTTTCTCAGCTCAACACGTTGACCGTGCATCGGAGAGTCGGGAAAATTGATCTCTGCAGTAATTGACAATACCGGTGCGACACCAGAAACGATTTCATTAATCAGAATTCCAGCGTTGTACTCATCATTTCTGCTCAGCTTGATAAAGCGAAAACGTGCATCATTTTTCGGAGGCGGTTCAACGCCTTCGATGTGAGTTTCAAGCGCAAATGGGTGGCCGATGGGCATCGATGCCCAATATGAAGCTTTATCACCAAACCGCATGTACTGCGGATGCGGATTGGCTGCTGCGAGATGCTTGGCATCTTCGTCTTTCACAAACTGACGAGTGGCGGTCACAATCGTTGGGTCAATCATCACAATTGGATCTAGTGATGTCACCGCAAACGTCATTTCAATGTAAATGTCATTTACTTCTCCGCCGTTATTGCTACCCGAAAGAATCGGAATACGCACAGTATTGCCAACAGCGTGTAGGTATGAAGTACCGTCAAACGTTGCTACAGCTGCAAACTCTCGAACGGCGATATCAACAATATCATCAGGAATCTTTGCCCATACTTTTAGCTGCGGAACCGCATCCGGTTTTGATGGTGTAATCTTCTCCATCCCCGTAATAGGGATACGCGCCAACTCATGCACTAAGGCCGTTTGCGTGCGAGAAGGTTGAACATAAACGTCATTTGCATCACCGATGGCGATGTGCGTGAAGTTAATCGGCTTGCTGTTCAGCTTGCCGTTAATCTCGGCGTTCTCACCCGCAAAGGTAAGAATAGAGCCGTAATTGAGCGCAGATTCTGGGATACTCATTCTAACTCCAGAGGTAATGGGCCAGAGCGGATAACCATGCCCCAACGTGTAAAGCAGGCATGACCGACATTCACCATGCTAGTGATGTTTTCCGTTCGCCAAGGGCCGGAACGGATCACCATGCCCATGCGACTTAACACGCACAAATTCATTGGTGAGGTCACTTGGCTAGTAATTGAAATACTCTCGAGGTGAGAGCGGGTATTTTTGGCATTGTTCACCGCTTTAATGATTTGCGGTACGGTGCTTTCATCGATGTCACTGTTACGAGCTTCCAGATTGACGCGGAAGAAACCGGGGCGAAGGTTCTCTTTATCTTCAAACCACTCGGTAACGCTGAGCCCATCTTTACGAATCGATTCAATACTTTTATCTAATGCGAATCGAGTACCCTTGCTTGAGTGGATAGGCAGCGATGCAAAAATTACGTTTCGCTTCGTTTCGTCACTCCAATTTTCATCCCAGTAATCAACGCTCATTTCCCACGCCAGATAAGGCAGTAAATCAGCGCGGCACTGGTATGGATCGTAAAAGGTCTTAATGTCCCGCTCGATAAGGGCAATTTCTTCCCAAAACACTTGCTCCATAATGCGTTCCATTTTGGAAGCAGAGGGTGGAAGCTTGCTGACAAACACTCGATCACTCATTACGCGACTCCGGCTTGAGTCACGATAATCTCAGTGCAATATGGTGCTTCGGATTTAGAGCAAAGCACAGAAGCGGCGGGTTCAACGATGGTCACGTCAATAACGGGCTGAAAGCTGACTGATTCATCAACACTTTTTTGGACATGTGATGCCGCATCAATCAGAGATAAAGTGACGTTACCACCAAGCACATGAGTCTCTTTCGCTAGTTGCTGTAAACGATTTCTGGCTTGAGCTAAGGTTTCACTTTCGCCAGGGCCTGCAGGTAAAGTCAGTTCCACCACAATACGATAGGGTTTGATTACGGCGGATTTTACTGTCAGGTCATCGTTCAACGGGCGAAGTTTTTCTTGGTTAACGTGCTGATAAACCTTATCGCGTAAAGCCTGCGAAGCTGTGCCATCACCAGTGCGGCTTAGGATGTATAAATCAACCACGAAACCATCCGGACTGGTTGGATAAGCGTCTTGCACATCTTCATCTGCCGCTAGGGCATGAAAAATATAAGCGCCATCGGGGCCTGCCGTTGAAAAACTCTCGGGCGCCATTTGTACGCGGCGACGAAACTCATCATCCGTTTCAGTTGGGAATTTCTCGACAGGTCGCCAATCCGCTAAGCGCTGTAGGTTCGTGCCTGTCGCGTAGGCCACCATGTTTTCCAGTGAGATATCTTGAAACTCTTGGCGAGCTCGAGTGACCTCTTCCGACATTGCTGAGAAAGCAAAGTAGAGCGGGTCACCGGCTTTGGGAACTGATGTATTGCTGAGTTCAGCGTAACGCTTCAGCATTCGGGTTCGAATCAATGAAGCATCAAGCTGTTGAACCACTTCGGGCGGTGGTAATTGATAGATCTCAATCTGGCTCACAAACTCAACCCTGAAATCGTTTCAATGGAGCCATCAAACAACAACTGTACATCTAAGGATAATGTCACCTGATTCTCTCCAAACTCTAGCCATGCTTGCACTAGTTTTATCTCGTCATTGAACTCGTTTGGAGGGTGAGCAATAGCATCGGCGACATCAGCAAAAATATCGATTTGCAGCTCTGGCGTGATGTTTCTATCAATCCGTTCTGGCAAGTTAGAGCCGAACGCACGGTTGAGAGGTAATGACCCCCGACGAGTTTTGAAGCAACGGTTTAGTCGCTGCTTCAGCTCATCGATACCGGTGATTTGTTGTCCCGTTTTTTCATTCAACCCTGTGGCCATTTAACCTCCTGCAAAAACATTATCAGAGCCAGAGGCAACGCTGGAACCACACCCGACAGGATCTCCAATGCGGCCTATCGCTTTACCATTCACAAAAACCGTACTGCTGCCTGCAGCTAGTGAGCTGGCATGTGTTTCTGGTATTGATGGACAGGTGTGTGCTGCCCATCCGTCACCTTGTCGATGCACTGGCTTACCGTTACAGAACACATCAGAACTGCCCCCTGTTGATGGCCGAGGAGGCCAACAACCATGGCCTGTGCAACTGTCCCCTTGTCGAGTTACTGCTGGCATAGTTAGTTCCAATCAATTCGAGGAGCTTGGAAGGACATGTTGCCGCCAGATTGAAAGCGCATGCCGCCACCGCTCGTAACTTGTACTTCTCCGTCGGCATGAAAGCTCGCGTTCCCTGCAATAGTCACTTGCACATTACCTGCAAAATTGGCAGAGAACTGCTTATTTTCCATGTCGTACTCAAACCAAGTTCCATCAGGGAACTCACGATAAAACAGGTTTAAGTGCTCTTTGGGCTGGTCATGTGAGCTTTGGTTCAAGCTGGCCACAATCACACCCCGCTGAGTGTTGAACTCTTTCACCACGAGCACGAGCTCCCCTTTTTGCAGAGGTGCAAAATCCTTTACCTCTCCCGCGTGACCCACATTCGCAGGTATCCAATCTGTGGTAAGTTCCTGGGTAAATTGCACCTTGTAGCGCAGCGGTTTAGCTTGTACATCAACGATGGTGCCGATTTGAATCATCTGAGATATCAGTCGCACCAACTGATTTTGCGTAAACTCAGCCATGCGAAGACGGCTCCAAATCTGAGATGGTGAAATAGTCATCGACGTTGCCATCACCAACATCTGGCGATAAACCAACGGAAATGGAGGTAGGCACTTCACTTGGCCCTACGGGTAGCCAGTCAATCTCTCCGCCAAAGTCATACGGGCCAGCCACACACTCACAGATAAACCAACCATCAGGAGCTTCTTGCTGCTGTGATGTGATCACTTTCTGGATAGAGACATTGCCTGCGGCAGACGAGGAACAAAAGGAACGCCACTCTTTCAAAAACGCCAGCTCAGCGTTTTCAACGTTTAGACCTTTCGCATCTTTGCCACAATAAATACGACCAATCACCATGAAGTGAAGCCGAGTGTTGTATACATCCCCCAATGGACTCTCACCGGTATAAATGAAAGTCAAAAGCCCAGTTCTCAATTCTTCATTTTTATAAGCGGCTCGTTCCTGCCAATTTCTGGTTACGGTGCGGTCTGGATAACGAGCTTTAAACGCATCTTGAAAGCTCGTTAAAATGTCATCGGGCATGAGTTGTGTCATGGAAACCTCTCGTTATCGAAAGCCAGCCGCACGCAAACCTTCTTCAACAGAACGCTGCAATATCCGGTGGACAGTATCTTGAGTTTGTTCGGCTGCTCTATCGTAAAAATCATTGGCTGGCGTGCCCTTCCTTGCGATAGAACGAGCGATCATGAAAGCAAGGTCGCGTTGGTCCACTTTCGGGGTTTTAGGTTGAATACGTTTAACTCTCACCCAATCGAGAATGGATTGAACGGGTGGCACACCTTGACCACCCGTTTCTTGAACAACCAATCCGTTGTAGCGCAGTGAGCTGGTGATCATGCGCTGCAGTTCACCAACTACTTGGGAGCGGATTGTGTGAGTTAATGTGCTTTCTGCTTTGGGAGCCTCTTCTCTCGCCACTCGAGCAACCAATGAACCAGCGGTACTCACACCCTGTTTCAAATAGTGATTGAGGGTGTCTGGGGCTTTTCGAAAGGCTTCATCCAAAGCGGAATCTTTAACTTCAATATTCAATTCACGCATGGCGGATTTGTCGCTCAAACTGCAGCATCAGCTGCTCATGAATCGCGGCTGGCGTGCCGTTCTTAGCTTCTCCGCCGATGCTATTTCGTACCGATACGGTTTTGTTGAGCTGATGCACCGCAATGTATTTCACTGCTTCCGCTAAACAGCGCAGCAATACTAAAGGTTCATCTTGTGTCTCAATGGAAACACTCTCACCCGTTAAAACTCGGCTTGCGTAATAGGTGTAGGAAAAATCGCGGCCACAACTCATCACCACAGAGTGGCTCGGATAGTGAGAAAGCTGCAGCCATTTTTTATCATCATCACCCGTGATCACGCTTACGCGGGGCAAATTACGTGGATAGCCACTCTCCCAAGGATTTTGGGCGCGCTGACTTTGACCATAGAGCACCGTTTTCACATCAAGAATGTTATCCGGTGCGGGGTAAAGCATTTGGTTAGCCGTGAGCAAGAAAGTACCAAGCTTGGTTTGCGGCCGATAACGGCTGAAATCGGCCAGAGCCATCTCTATGATTTGCGTCTCTGCCCCTTCAATCAATTCGGCACTGTCCATCAGTGCCTTCTTCAACTGTTCAACTAAGGTTGTCCGTAGCATAGCGCCCCCTTATCGAGTGAATACAAAGGTACTCACTGAACCCAAGATGCCTAAGACAAACCAAATAAGATCACGGTTATATTTGGTTTTCTCATTGGTACCACTTTGGCTTTGTTCGAGTGGGCGAAGCCGAGACTCGAGCTCATCAACCGTGCGATCTAAGCGGATGAATTGGCTTTCAAGATTCGAATGCTTGGTTTGCAATTCAACCATTTGGCTCATTAACTGCGTTTGCTGTTTCATGTAATCGCGCATTTCAATTCTGAAAGCGTGAAACTCAGTTTGAGAGACTGGATTACCGGACATTGTAACCTCCGGCGATTTGCTTACCTTTAATCTGGCTTCCCATGCTACTCCCCAACCAGAAGGCAATAGCCGTGCCGAAGCCGCCTAGAACGGTACCTGCAATCATGATTAACACTTGGTCATACGCTTCAGGCGGTGTGCCAAAAAATAGAGCGGCAAACATACCGCTAACCATAAGCGCTAGGATCACAGTCAAAGCCCAAGGCATCCAATGGTCTTTATGCTGTTTTCTGGCATCTTGAGTGTCTGCAAGCCGATTGGCTTCTCGCTTTATCAACAAACCAGTTTCTTCTAACGCAATCTTGCGTAACGCAACACGTTCATCAATTTCCATTTGCTTAATTTTCAGCAATGCATCGGGATTGCGCAGCAATTCGGCTTCGATCGCATCTGGGGTATTCTCAACCCCTAAAGCATCTGCGATAAGCACGCCAACCGTACCGCCTGCAGGTCCGCCAATTAAGCTCCCCACCAAAGGCGCAGCACCGCCAATCAGAGATTTGATTTTATCCCACATAGTTGACTCCTTTGGGAAAGCCCAGAAAGTTCTGGGCTTTGAGTGATGGGATTAAGCCTGCTCTTCTTGCTCTTTCAGTTTTGAAAGTGCGTCTTGAATTAGCGATAGCTTCATCTGATTGTCGTTTGCGGCCAGCAATTCAATTTGCAGTTCGCTTTCGTCTTTGCCTTCGAGCGTTTGGGCATAAGAGGCGGGGTCAAAATCACGCTCTGCTTTACGAACGGCAAGCTCATCAGCAATCAATTTAACCAACGATTTACGGTTTTGGTCGGCCACCTCAAGCGCTGAGAGATGTTCTAGCTCTTCATCATTGAACGCGGAAAAGAAAGGCTTGATATCGTCAACTTTACGGGCCAGTAGCTCTTCAAACATTTTCACTTGGAACTTACCTGCATCCGCTTTGTTTGGGTTTTCAAAATGAATGATAGGTAAACGTGCAGAGTGGCCTGGTTGAACCACAGTGGTGCCGAAATAGCGAGGCGTAATGCCTAAGTTAATGAATAGCACCATGAGCTGACGGTTGATTTCTGGTGTTGCTGGAACAAAACGGGCGTCCACTTCACGTGTTTCGCCAGGCTTGATGGAACGACCACCAATCGTCACGGTTTGATTGGTGTTGTTAGTAAACGCTGTAGTGATTGACATAAAGATCACCTAAACCTTTTTGAGTTAGCAAAAAAGCCCCGTTGGCTTTTATCAAGTCACGGGGCAAGGGGTGCACGCACTAGCGGCCAGTTTTTGAATAGAACAGTACGCTGGTAAAGCGGTTGCGAATCGGCTTAGGACAGTGAATCGCGTTGTACTCTTCACCGTAGGCTTCTTTGCCACCATTCAGTTGACCATTCGCATCTCGAGCTTCTTGCATTTCGCTCAAGGTGAATGGCTTAACCACGGTATAGGTCAAGGCACCTTTCTGCCCCATGATGATGCGCTCATCACCGAGATGCGTTGCCGGTGCATTGGTTGAGAACGCAGGTAACGCTTTCACCATTTCCAAGTCACCTTGGGCATTGGTGTCTGAGCCGCTGCGCTTCATCGATGCAACAAACTGCTCGGCGTTGGTACAGGTGTCGTTCAGGGTGTTCGACATCAGCAGGAAGTCAGGTGTGACAAAGCGATCATCTTTCATGATGGCTTTACGACGGCCAATCGCCTGCAGGAGTTGGTTGTAATGCTTCTCCGCGGTCACGCCATCTGGGATATCGCTATCCACCTTCACAATGTTAGTTGCGTAGTTGTAGCGAATGGTTGCCGATGCTGCGGTGACGGTTTTCACTGCACCACCTTCATCAACCAGCAAGAATTTGCCGAGGTTGTATGAGGTTACGATGTAGTAAGTGCCAGCAGCTTGCTTGCCAGAACCGTCGTAGGGTTGAATTTCGGTGCCATTAATCGTTAACGTAATTGGGTTTTCAGCTGCACCAATGGTATTGCCTTGCAAGTCATACTGCTGATGCGGTGCAACCACCGGGAATTGCGCGGTTTTGAAGTTAGCAGAATCTTGCAACTGAGCCGCGATGTTTTCGCCGGTGATCTCACCCGCTAAATACGAGTCGGCGACACGTTGCATGGTGTTGACGATACGACGAGCAACCAGTTCTTTAATGATTCGGCTGGCCGTCGCCACATTACGACCCCATGCATCCCAGTTAATCACTGAGGACTTGGAAAAATGCATCAGCTCGTTAGAGACTTCAAACGCCACTTTCATCGGCAATACATACGCCAAATCCATACGCTGTGAGTTTTTAACTTTCGGAATCGAACCGCGCTCAAACACAATGCCATCCCCCATCAGAGCCGAAACATCACGGTTCTCATAAGGAATTTGTGTGGTTGCCGATGCGCTGAAGTCGGTCAGTGTTTGAACCAACTGCAACACGTTAAGATCAGAAAGTGCTTCACGAATCACTTCACGTTGTACAGATACAGGCAGTTCAGAATCCGACACAATGTTTGCAGAGCTCTGGCCCATTAGGGCTAAACGCTCAGCATGGATTTGACGATGGTGGAGACGATCAAACTCTGCCAAGACTTGACGAGCAAATACGGGCAGTTCTTTCTCTTCAGAGAGTCGAAGCTGACCCAGCGCGAAAGTATTGGTGTTGCGCAGAGCTGAATGGATTTGTGCTTGTAGCTGCAAGCTTTCACGCTGCTGGTCTGGTGTTTGAGTGAGTGAGCCAGTGACACTGCCAAAGCCTAAACCGCTCAACTGGATAGAAACCATCTTCTGGTTACCATGCGTGATCTGATTCTCAGCCAGTTTGGTGATCTGCTCATCTGACATATCAACGCTAATAAGCGCAGAGGCTTCTTTCAGCTCTTTTTTCACGTCATCGCTCAGCCCTTCCGCTTTATCGATGGCATCAGTGAAAAGCTTCACTTTAGCGGCCAGCTTCTCTTTTTTCGCTTGTTCAGCAGCCGTTGCGGCGGTCGCTTGCTCAGACAGAATGCGCTTAACGTCATCTTCCGTTAATGAACTGCCCGTGAGTTGAATCACCGGCGCATTGGTCACACCCGATTCAGAGAGCTGCTTGGCGACCGCTTCAAACTGTTCACTCAGTTTGGTGGCTTGGGCTTCATCACTGATGCCATTCAGTGACTCGGTGAGCAGCTGAACCATGGCGGTGTGTTGTTCGGCAGAGAGTTTCATGCCTTTCAGTTTGCTAGCAAACTGGGCGATCAGTTGTTTCCACATATTTTGACGTTCCTCAGAGAGTTTTTGAGCAAGAGACTCGGAAAGGTAGGTTGGGCATTCATGAAGGCAGGCTTCACTGAGTTCGATTTTGTCCAAGTTCTTAATGCATGGACGAGTCACGAAGCCGGCACCTAACAGGGTTGGACCAAACTGCGGGTATTGGCCATCGGGTCCTGCCTCGTTGCTGACATAGTTGGGATGTATTTCGGCAGAAAGATACTTAAAGCCTTCTTTGGTGACTTTATGGATGCCGAGTTCGAACCACTCCACCTCTGCA
The DNA here is from genome assembly GCA_051650365.1 of Vibrio sp. Classification (GTDB taxonomy): domain Bacteria; phylum Pseudomonadota; class Gammaproteobacteria; order Enterobacterales; family Vibrionaceae; genus Vibrio. Next base: position 33,158 of record JBOFIW010000315.1, read on the forward strand.
CGTAGACGTCCACGGTCGGTAAATAGGCGCTTCACCACCGCCCCTGCGCCATCTTCTGGCTTGTGTGCAATGTCGATAAAGATGTCTTGACCATAAACCCCATCATTGAAGTTTTTGATCATCGAATCGAACATGCTTTGGGTCAGTTCAAATTCGCCGTAACGTGGATCGTAAAATTTGCCGGTTCGGGTAATAGTGACAACACTGCGTTTTGTGGTTCCGGCATCCACCTTCACCGCATCAGATAAGAGATGAATCACCCCTTGTGTTGTGGTGGCACCTAATACCAAAACGCCTGAGGCCTTAAAGAATTGTCTTCGATTCATTTCCTGTCCTTAAAACGAAAAAAGCCCCTGAAAATGTCAGGGGCTCGGTCGCCAATTAAGGGCAGTGTGAGATAAAGACTGTGTTGTTGGGAGGGTTAAAAGCGGTAAAGATATTCGCACTCTTTAAACTGTTTGGTGATTTCCAGCGTTCGTTGAATACCTCTTTTCTGAAGTATCCAATCTTGAATGCTGATATAAGCATCGCGAAAGGTGCGATTATTCAACTTGCGATCCGTTTTTATCTGCTTGCCGTTCACGGTAATCTGCGCAATGAGCATATTGACTAAGCGACCATGAATAACCCGGGTACCTTTGCGTAAACCGATAACTGAACCATCAGGGTAAAACAACTGATTAATGCCAAGTTCTAGCCTCAGCTCTCGAAGGTTACGCCGCTGCATTAACTTCGACTCTTCTTTTTCCGCTGCGGCTTTTGCTTTATCCCATGACCCATAACGCTTTACAGGGAAGTACAGCTGCTCACTCAACACTTTATCAACCAATCGATAGCCTTGCGGCTCGGCTTTATTGGGATATAACATAAGAGACATGGCTCATCACTCCCATTTCAATTCCTACTGGTACTTTCACCCAACGTTTGCAGCGGCACAGTGCAATACCTTCGGCCACTTTAACACAGCGAGAACGAATCACTCCGCTATGGGTAAATATACAGTGCCCGCAAACACACATCACCGCAGGGTATGGGTGATTAAGTAAACCACTAAGCGCGGCCTGAAAGGCATTTTCGGGAGTATGAGGAACGATAGTGAGATTTCCCATTAGTGAACCTCCAAGCTGACGAGTGCAGCGTCGAGTTTTTCACCTAAGGCTTGGAAGAGAAAGAAAAGTTGTTCAGCGGTTAAGGCTTCAATTGCCCCTTCGCCAGCGCCCGTCATTGCCGATAGGCCGCCGACCATTTGCCGAGCTTCATAAACTAGGGTGTGAGAATCTTTTGCAGAATGAGTATGTGCAGACATAGCCATGTCTCCTTGTTAGTAGTTTTTAACTACCACTTAGAGAATGCTAAAACTCGTGGGTGGTAGCTCGAACAGCGTTAGCATTACCAGCCTAACAAGACACTGGCGAGACCGAAGTCTCCACTGTCCGAGCCACCATAGAATACACGTAATTCAGGTGTGCGCGAACGCAGCCCATAAAAAAAGATGCTGAGCGCATCTATCAGGCTCTTGTTAGTTTTGCTGGATGCTAAGCCAGATTGCAGATTTTGCTGCAATGAGGGTGAGACTAACTGCGCATTTTCTAAAAGTCAAGGTTATGCAGTTAAATGTCTACCAGTACAATCAGTTTCATTTAAACAACAAAGGATGGCTTATGAATACTTGGGGAAAGAAAATACTAGCGGCAATCTCAGTGCTACTGCTTATCGCGGGATGCGGTTCAGAATCAGATCAAGATAAACTGACAAAAGAACTAAAACTTGTGGCTAATTACAGCCAAAACATCGACAAAAACTACAACAGAGCAATGGGTTTGATGAAAGATGTTTCGTCTGGTTTATTGACCTTATCTGATGCTGGCAGTGCAATGGCAAGTTCTGCCGATTCAATGGATTCATTCATTGTTATGTTGGCAAAGGCGAGCACTGAAACATCAAAAGAGTTTGAAAACAATAAAGTCCAAGATGAGTTTGCAAAGGCCACAGAGAACCTATGGAAAGGCTACAAGCTGAAATACAACTTTGTTACTGATGTGTCAAAGGCGCTCTCTTCACAAGATATTACACAAATGAATTCCGTGATTAAGCGGCATGATGGTTTCGGCAATCGTTCTCAAGTTCTGATGTTCCAAGCTATGTCTGGCTATATGACAGCAAAACAAGAACTTGGAATGGAAACATCACTCGATGAATTTAAATAGGAAATGCATGATGAAAAAAATAGCCGCACTGTGCTTACTGTTCGTTTCATCATTTGGAGTTGCATCGGTTGAACTAACCGACGCTCAACAAAAAGTGACCGAATATTTTATTAGTAGTGAAGAGCCTAAAGTTAAAGATGCGACATGGACTGCACCTGATATTTTCAAAGTTGGCGTATTTGATGATGGGTCACGCAGGAACGGTTATGCCGAATACGTATGCATGGTGCTTTATGATCACGGACTAAAAGGTAAAAAGGTTTGGGTTCATGTAGTGGACATAGAGAAAGTGATTAATGAAAAGCGCTTTGTAAAGCTCGGCGAAGCTCAATGCCTATAACGCCAAACAGGACTGTCCAAATCTGGACAGTCTAAACATTTCAATAACTTAAAGCCTGATATTACATCAGGCTTTTTTGATCACTGGCACTTTCACCCACCGCTTGCAACGGCAGAGCGCTTCACTTTCCAGTAACTTGACGCATCGAGAACGAATGATGCCTTCACTGTCGCAAATGCGGTGGCCACAGAGACACATCACTTCACTGACACGTTGGGTTGAGGTTTTTTCTGATGGTACAGATGTGCTTTTCATTATTAGCTCCTAGCCTTTTCAAACGGCCTACTACTTTTGACTGACGTATGCATTATACGATTTACTACGTGGAAAACAGGGGTAAGTTATTCACAGGCTTGCAGTATCAATACCTTTCCGTTTCAACGCTGGCTCTAGGTGCTTCCAAGGTGTCGAGATCATTCCTTGAGTTAAGAAGCCTTGCTGCAGAGCAGACACTTTTTTGTCATGCCCTAACACTGCTTTCTGTGTCGCTTGGCTTTGGCTTTTCAGCCAGTCAATTCGTGTTGTGGCCCCTGCTTTGTCTTCTTCCGTCACTTCATCAACAAACACAACTTGCTCATAACTCAAGGTATTAGGATGCGCTGGCCATGGGCTTTTGCCTCTGGGATATACGCCACGGCCAAGGCCATAAAGATTGGCCGTGGCGTGCATATCGCAGATATCTCGCCTTGGATGGTTCGGGCTTAGCTTGAACTTAGTCCCCACCACAAACTCATCTTCAAAAGCCGAGTTCTGAAACGCCATGCCATAGGCTCGGTTAATCTCAGTTCTCATCACTCGCTTGATTTGGTGATACGGTGCGCCTTGGTCTTCCATAAGTACATCACTGATTTTTTTATTGATGCCCGAACTGCTAGCCATATTCATTTGCTGAGCAAACTCAGCCGGAACAGGCTGCATTCTCCGTTGATAGTCCTGCGCAGCTTCGGAGGCTGAATGTCCCAGGATGACGGCGCGTTCCACGGCGTTGGTTAGCTCTTGTTTAGCATTGCGATGAACACGCCATAGCCGCTCACTCAGCTGTAACCCATCTTTCTGCTGCATGGTTCGGGTTGCCAGAACGGCAGCATCAATCGACTCAGAAACTTTTGCGGCGGGAATACTACTGCTGAAAGTGTTCCCGCCATTTTTAGCAGCTTCAACAATATAGCCTTCTACCAGTTGCGATTGCTTTTGATGAATTTGATTCAGTATCTCCTCAATCTGCTTGGTTAGTATCTGCAGCTGGGAAAGACGAACTTGACCTATTTCATCGGCCGCATGACTAATCAGAAACTGGATTTCAACCAGAGCCGCCTGATATAGCGTGGCTAACTCTTGCATGGCTACAGCATCTAACTCGTTGGTTGCTCGCTGCGCGGCCTGCATCGCTCGGCGAATAGTTGCCTGGACTTGTGTGCGTTGATTGTCTGCCATGAGCATTACCCGTTGCTGATGGACGTTGCGCTTTCGCCTTTCGGCTGATTGTTTGGGGTGATACTGACTTTGTGCTGCGGCTTATCGTCCTCATCATCGATGTCGTGGTTTTCTGGGTATGGGTCTTTACTGTTTGCCTCGTCTTCACGCATGGCTTCTGCTCGTTGCACATCCACACCCGCCGCTTCCCAAGCCAGTTTTCTTGGCATACCCAATGCCTGATATTTAAGTGCCAAGTCTGCGCGTTGGTTTTTGCTATCGGTCATACGTTCAGCAAACTGGATTTGAAACTGGTGCGAATCAGGGTTGATACCGGCTAACAACAGTTGCAGCTTAAAGCCATCTTCATAGGCATACGCCAGAGCGTCTTGCAGAGCATCAATCTCTTCGTAGTAATCACGCTTTAAGTCTTCCAGTACGTCGCGAGCAAGATCATCAACATAACCGAACAGTCCCTTCGGTGCTGGTGCACCCGAGAAGAACGCATCGATGAGGAGAGTGATATCAGCAATTTGCTCAAGGTTGGCATCACCACCAATGGCCGTAACACTCAGTTTGTTGCCGTAAAAGTCAGTGGCGATTTCTCCCGATTGTCCTTCCACTCTGGCGCGGTATTCTTCTAACGCGTTTTTATCAGCACCATCAAGAGAATGCGCTAGCTTTTGCGGTGCTCGAGTTCGCCGGCGAATAACAAGATCTTCTTCTGTCATTATCAGCTTTTGCCAGATGGTTCGAGCGGCATCGAGATATGGGCGCCCCATGCAGCCCATATCATCAAAGTTATCAGGGTCTAATCGGCTTACGGTGAGCTGCCAGAGCGGAAAAGTACACAGCTCTTCATAAGTCAAAGGGTCAACTTGTCGAAAAGCCGCTTTCACATCCTTGAATCGCCCTGTACGGTCAACGATTGGAATGATGGTCTCCGTCGGCATTCGAACTGATGCAACAACTTGTCGTAGCTCATTAACTACCCATTGCAGTGGCAAATTGCCTTCTTTGGCTAGCCCAGCGGCATCACTCATCAGTTTCATGCGGTTATTGAGTTGAAGTCGCATGGCAAACTGCTGCCACAACTTATTGATTCTGGCATTTTCGGTACCAATCCAATGGAGTTTCAAACCGCCTTTCGTGGCATCACGAGCCATCCGGCGATGAATCTTTTTCACTCGCGGATCAATCTTATCCATGTAACGCAGTGTCACTATGGCGGCGCGCAGGTTCGGGTCAATCTGCATTTGGTCGTAAAGGTATTGCACTGAGCGTTCAGGGTCAGCAATGTGGCCTTTTTCTGTCGTGACCTGACCATTGTGATTACCAGTGGTATTAGGCGCGGAAGGCAGAGGCTTGTTTCTCAAGATGGCCATAATTTGGGCTAGCTTGCTCATCGAATATTCCTTAACAGATTGAATGCGCTCGGCGCACCTAAGAGTTGATCTCGGGTTTTGTGATTGATGGTAATGATGCTCGGAACAGGTGCTGCGCCTTGGGTAACGAGAGCCCAGTGGCTTGCCATGTGCGCATCAAATAAGTCATCGCCAATGGTTTTCTTCACCATTTGATAACTGCTATAGCTACCTGCTTTAACGGGTGACGGTTTGATGTTTTTGAGCTGCCGTGGTAATGCAACATAGTCTTCCAACTGTGGGTCTGATTCCCTGTCATCGACATACGGCAACACCATTTGTCTGTTGTGGTACGCGCTACGTAGTGATTGCGCCATTTGATGCTTAGCCATGCCTTCAAATCGGAGCGGTGAGAATGCCCACTCTGGCCAAGTGGATGCGGTACTTTCACCGCCGCCAATGGTTCGGCGGTCAATTTGTGTTAGCCCTTCAGCAAAAAGATCATCGTTAACCTGCGTGATAAGGCCAATACCAAAGGCGTCACCAATCGCATAATCGGGGCGAAAGTAACGCCAGAATCCAACAAGGTCTTTGCGAATCACCCCTTCATCGGTTCCCGGGTGCCACGTTTTACAGAAGATAACGACAGACCAATTGCCCACCTGCTCTTCAATGACCAATGACGAACGAGAAGAAGCAAGGTTCTCACCGTGGCCTGTGTGGTCATATCCCCAAGCGATAACGCCGCGCTTTTTGTATACGGCATAGGGCTCAGGTTCGGCGGGTTCCAAACCAATTTTGGCGCCAACTTGAATCGCGTAACGGATGTACTTTTCCCAAATAAGGTTTTTCGCCGCCACGTTGATACACAGCAACTGACGAATGTATTCATCCTCAGGCAGCTGCTTACGCATGGACATAATGAACTCTTCATTCAAAATACCCAGCTCTATGCCGAGGTAACAATCAACGGTAGGTAAGCAGTGATACTCACCAGAATCAATCAAGCCGCTCAACGTGTCGGCGCCTTTGAATACTCCGGTGATGCGAATTTGTGGTTTGTTTATCGCAGTTTTACTCGCCCCCAAACGACGACTTGAACCCATCATCAACAAAAATCGGCCATAGAGACGATCTGCATCCAGGTCATCAACTTCTTCCAATGAGGCCCAAGTTAAGTCACCACCATCGACGTTAGCCATAATCCCGTAAGCTCGCGCTTTTGAGCGATTGGCAAATTCATAATAGGTATCGGCAAGCTGTTTACGGCCTTGCTTGTAAGCGATAAAACCACTGAGAATGTCTGAACGGCGAATCGCATCTAAATGGTAACTGAGGTTAACGAGTGACTGCGCTTCTCGAGGAGCAACGATACCCCCCTCTTGATCGCCATGAATCGCGTTCCAGTTAAGAAAATACATTTCTTTTACTGCTGTTTTACCTGTACGACGACAGCTGTAATCGACGGTATTCGGGTTGGCATCCATTTCTTCCATTTTGAGCAATTGAACGGGATCCAACTCCACGTTGTGAACGTGCTTGTGCCACATGCCATGGTTGCCTGCATAACGCATGACTTCTTTTTGCGCTCGACTTTGGATTTCAATGCGCTCTTTGGCACTGATACGCTCAGCCATTGTCTAGCTCTCCAGTGATGTAATCCCCATCTTCAGCAGCATGCTCTTGGCTGTGCTCGATGAGGATATCGTCGTTTCGAATGCGCTGGCGAGAGCGAGCAATCATCTCTCGTAACCCTGACATTTCCTCTGTCATCTTCTTCTGGTATTCGAGTGCGGACTCACGGTCATCTTCTTGCTCTTGCATTCGACCTAGCTCCAAACCGTGGTCAGTCTGAATTTTCGGTGTCATGTTGAGATCAGACATCGAGAGATTATTTTTGCTCAGCATCTCGAGCATGGGTTTTAAGAGTGGATGAGCTTTAACCTCTTCAATGATTTCCTTTTCTCCACGGTTATTGGTGTACTGGCCGATGTGAAAACCACCGTCTTTGTCGAAGTCATACACTGGATTACGCAAGGCAACGCCATCAGCAACAATGGTTTGCATCATGTCTTGGAATATCGCAGCCATGTTTGCTTGGTTGATGGCGTGAAGCTCGGTGAGCTTGCTCGGGTCGTTGGATTGAAACGCAATAAGATGCTGCATCATCAATTCAGTTCGTTTGATACATGCAGGCTGGGTCGCACAATAGGCGTGGTCAACATCGCAAGTGGCACACTGAGGGTACTTGCCAGGTCGAGCGGGGAAAAACAAGGCTGTTCTGGCCGTTGCTCCGTGCTTAAGAGCATTAAATCGGCTCACAGCTCGATCGCTTACTACCCGCAAGTTAGCCGCAGACTTGGCTTTCCCTTCTGTCGTTTTTGGACCTGTAGCCGCTAAAACTGCACAGAACTGCCCCACTTCCCATGGTGCTTGCTGAACTTCCCGCTGACAACCATCGCAAATAGCAAAATATCGGAATGGATGCGCGCGACTAGGCTCATCTTCAATACGAGATGGCTCGCTTTTAAAGGTGTAATTACAGCAGCTGCACTTGAATGTAATCATGGCTCTCGGCAGTTCTCGTTCATTCATACAGCCATTTCGCCAGATTTTTGTTTCTGTATGGAGGGAGTCAATTCGCGCAGCGCTTTATCAGCAAGCAAGATTCTTGACATCGATGCGGTTTGCCCAGTCCAGATGAGCAGTTGATGGGATACTTTTTCTCGAGGAACACCTGCCGCAAGGAGGTTAAACAGCAGTATCTGTTTCAAATGATTATTCCAGCTATTCAAGCTAGGGACGTAGATGCGCAATGCTCGTCTTGATGGTTGATATGCAGCATTGAATAGGGTTTGCCATATAAAGCGATACTGCTCCGCGGTCGTCGCGTAATAGATTTCAAACCAAGGCTTAGGGAGCCGTCTGGAATCTAACCAATCTTCAAATTCCTCTTCAGACATTTGTGTATGACGTTCAGTAATTGTATCGACATACATTCTGAGCCGATGGCCAGTTCGCAGCGTTTCGAGGCCTCGCCAAAGTTCAAGAAAGCGTAACGAGCCAAGATGATTCTTAATCTCTGTCCAGTGCTGTGGAAGTGACAAACAGTCAAAAGCCAAATCAAGCTCATCGGCGCTTAATGAAAGTTCTAATTTGGTGCAGTTATCTAGGTACCGTCCCCCCCCTAAAAGCAAAGAGGAATCTATATGCCGAGCCCCCACCCCATGAGTAGTGACCTGATGATCTCTTAGTACACCTAGATATTTTGAAATTGAGCTGCGCATTCCCTTGTCCTTTATGAAAACTGAAGTCAGTAAACACAAAGGCTCGGGCACCACAGTGAATTGATGAGCTGCGCATTCTGTCAGTATGTGCAGCTAGTGATATGTATCACATAGACGGTTTTGTTCGTTTCGAAGGTGAGTTCTCAAGTCCCTCACAATCGTCCGCTAACATCCAGTATACCTGAGTTTAGAAAATAAGTTAAAGACGGGATATATCAGTTCTAAGACGTTAAAGTGCAGTAAGGAAGTCTGTGTAGAGCTCTCAAAAATTCAGGGCTTGGAATATGTAAGGGGTTGGTTTTAGTCGAAGATAACTGATATCTCAGCTTCATTGATAAACAGCCAGGTATGGCCATTGGCGGTGACATCAAGCCCCGAATAAGGGTTGAACAGAATTCTCGCGCCTACTGCGACTTCTTTTACCCGAGGGCCAACAGCGACTACCTCACCAGTGTTAGCTGGCTTATCTGGCGTCCACAACAAGCTTCTGGGGCGTTCATCTCGCTGAATTACTACCCAATCATGCAGTGGTCTTAATTTCATAGACGTTTCCCTTTTCTTAGCTCATTCAGCAAGGCACTAACTGGCGTATCAATTTTCCCTAATGGGTTCCCTTTATCCAGTACGTTAGTCATCTTACGCATCGATATATGCGTATAAATCTCTGACGTTTTAGGGTCCGCATGCCCCATCAATGCTTGAATCTGCAGAGTACTGGAATCCGACTCCGCTAACTCTGTACCAAACAAGTGACGTAGTGCATGAGCGTGGGCTTGGTCTTCCGGAACTCCCGCGGCGATCGCATATTTCTTTATCATCCGGTCAACAGCTCTAGTTGATAAGCGCCGCAGTTCTCCACGGTGCTCCCATTCCGGAACGTGACGGTTACGAAGATTAACAAACAGTACCTGGTCGCCATCATCAAGCAGACGATCAACATGCTTAAGGTCGGGATGGCCAAGATAAGCCTGAACAAGCAGCATAGCTTCAAGGGGAACGGGTACCAATCTCTCACGCTCCCCTTTTTCCATGGTGCGAATGGCCAGACGTTCAACCTCACCATACTGGTACCAAATAAGCTGTGACTCATTCAAACCGCATAGGCCAGCGACACGAAAACCGCAGCCAATCAGCAAAGACAGCATCGCACTATCTCGAACACCAGACAGCGATGTTAACTCAGGTTGGAATAACAACGCCTCTGCACTTTTGAGCCCCATAAATCGCGGTAATCTGCGCCCAATTTTAGGGTAAACCAAATCCGATGCAGGGTTTTTGGCGACAAGGCGCCGCTTAGCAAGAAAAGAGTAAAAGCCTCGAATAGCTGCGACGGCCACCTTACGTGATGCCGCCGAATAACCCGCTCGATGCAGCCAACCACCGGAGAACTGCTCTAATGTCTTTAGCTCAGCAGCAGCAAAGTTACCGCTCAAGAACTTATCTAGTTGGTTAAGCAATCCCCGATACTTCTTCACAGTTCTAGCACTGCAATTCTCGTTCTCGCCTTTCCAGGTAAGAAATTGATCAATCAGATCAGTTGGCATTGATGAGGTTTTCATTTCTTTGGTAGGGGCAGAAAAATCCATGGACTTGTGGACTCGCTATGAGAGAACTGACTGAGCCCAGTATCCATAAGGGTTCACACTATTTGGAGGGCTTTAGAAAACCCATGGAAAAAACCATGGGAGTAGAAAAAATTCATGGGATAAAAAATAGACAGAAAAAATTATATATGGGGGACTCATTTACGCGCATCTCTCACTTCCTAGTTATCTATCTCTCTCTTTTTATTAAATAAAGAAAGAAAAGAAAGAGAAGGGGTAGCGAAATCGGCAAAAACAGAAGACATGGACAAAAAAAGCAAACATATGGAAAAAAAAAGCTAATCCATGGATGAAAATTTATTACAAACCCAATAGAGACAATGGATTAGAAAAAGTAACCCATAATTCCACAGGTTTTAGCTAGGTATGTGTGGAAAGGATATTGACGCGACACACCCAAGCCGCCATTCTTTTTTTCACGCTAATCCCTCTGCCTGCGCGCCCATATTTCTCAAGGGGGTGCGGGGGAAGAGCAATAAGGAGTAAAAGCGCCTGTCTTATGCTGGGCGTTCTTTATATGGGTATCGCACTTATCAATAGATACAGAGCCTTCATAAAGAACGCCCTCTTAGAAGTTTTTCAGCGGGGTAAGAATGCACTCATCACCAACAGGAGATGACTATGCAAAACGTACTTAAAGCTCGCACAATCGATGAAATAATCATTGAGATCATGGAAAAAGAAGGTTTTCGTTCGAATAACCCAGACGATTTGGGCGGAGACACAACTTACGGGATTACCGAAGAAACGGCTCGCAGATTGGGCTACAAAGGCTCTATGGATGATTTGACGCCAGATATAGCTAAAGACATGTACTTAAATGAATACGTACGCCGAGTACGGTTCGACAAAGTACATACTGTAAGCCCCATCATTGGTGAAGAACTTATTGATACCGGAGTAAACATGGGACAAGAAACTGCAGCGCGGTTCTTACAGCGCTGGTTAAACGTCTATAACAACAAGCAGAAATACTATAAGGATATAGTGGTTGACGGACTTATTGGCCCAGCAACCATTTCTGCTCTAACCGCATTTCTGGCCAAGCGTGGTCGAGAAGGTGAATTCGTTCTATGGAAGTCTCTAAATGCTAGTCAAGGCGGTCGATACTTAGACATAACAGAAGCCAGAGAGAAGAACGAAACTCAGGTATATGGTTGGATGTTGCAGCGAGTTGGTCTCTAATTTCGGTTCCAAAACTCAAGCGTAACTTATTGATTTGATTGTGCTGAATTGTTCCAAAATGACCCACGCAACACCGACCAAAACCACAGCAAATGTTTATAATTCAATAATTTAGTATGATTAAGCTGCCGTCATGGGGTGTCGGGGGTCGGAGGTTCAAATCCTCTCAGTCCGACCATACACCTAAAGGGGAGTTTCTAAGAAACTCCCCTTTTCCGTTTTAAAACTTGTAAAAAATAGCGCTTAGCAATAAAAACATTGACCAAGTGTACATAATTAGAGCAAACAGTGTTTTAGGGGCTTTACAAGCAAGCATCGGGTCGATATTATGCGCCCACAAAGGAGAGATGGCTGAGTGGTTGAAAGCACCGGTCTTGAAAACCGGCGATGGTTAATAGCTATCCTAGGGTTCAAATCCCTATCTCTCCGCCACATTAGAAAAGCCGCTGATTATTCAGCGGCTTTTTGCTTTTACGTATGTCCACGATTTCACTTCAATACCCTGCGCTTAACGCCGCTTTCAGTAACTCAAGATGCAATGGCACGAGTGCCGCATGGTCTTCGCGATACCCACCACCAATGACACAAGCGATTGGAATGCTTTCCTGCTTTGCCAAAGCCAACATAAAACGATCGCGTTGCGCGATAGCCACCTGTGAAATCGACAAATAGCCCAGCTCATCATCACTATGAATATCCACCCCCGCATCGTAAAGAATGAGGTCAGGTTGATGAATATTCACCGCCATCTCAACCACCTGAGTAAATGTGGATAAAAACTCCTCATCCCCTGTCTGCTTAGTAAACTCTATATCCATATCAGAAGCGGGTTTACGTGCAGGGAAATTCTTATCACAGTGAAAAGAAAGGGTAATGATCTCGTCACGTTCCGCACACAAGGTTGCCGTTCCATCGCCATGATGCACATCACTATCAATGATCAGAACTTTATCAACACCAGACAAAGAGAGTGCGAAGTGTGCTGCTATCGCCAAATCATTAAACAGACAGAAACCGCTGCCAAAACCCGCGTGAGCATGGTGATACCCACCACTAAGGTGGATTGCGACACCTGACAGCAAAGCTCGCTCGACCGTTAAGCAGGTTCCTCCTACAGAAAGCAACGTACGCTCAATCAGTTTTTCACTCCAAGGAAAACCAATTCGGCGCATCTTGGCTGCTGGCAGTGCTCCATCCAACAAGGCCTGTACATATTCTGAATCATGCAATGATTCCACTAAGGAGAGTTCAGCTATTTGTGGTGTAAAAAATCCAAATGCTTCTCGCCACTCTTCGCTTTGTGCTTGTTGGCGAACAATGTCTTCATACAGTAAACGGTACTTGTTGATGGGATATCGATG
>JBOFIW010000316.1:0-2235 GCA_051650365.1 Vibrio sp.
CCAATGACGCAGAACCCTGTGTATTCAGCTTCATGTCGGCCACTTTACCCGCCATAGAGAAAGTGAGCGCATTGGCTTTATCAAATTCAAAAGTATCTAGCTTGAGCTTAACCGAATCAATTTGGTTAGCGGGATCGCTAAAGCTCGCATCAAGGTTGATATTGCGCAGAGCATATTGCGTAAAATCTACCGACAGACGTACTTCAGCATCACCTTGCGCAGCAAATTTTTGCTGGTCTTTGTCACCCTTAGCAGCAAAGGTCGCTTTAGTCCAACTCTCAGGCGCAAATTCAGAAACGCTCAGTTGAACGTCATACAGCTTGGTGTGAGTACCCGCTTTCTTATCGGTGATCTCCAAAACTGCGTTGGACACAGAAACGCCACCCAACTCAATGCTCCAAGCCGCTGCTGGCTCATTTGAGCTTGGCTGAGACGCGGGGGCAGATTCTGTCACTGTAGGCGTTGCCGCTGGCTTGGATTGTACTTGCGTCAACGCATCCAAATTAGAGCGACCATCTTTGAGAGTCTCAAGATGGAACTCTGCACCATCCAAACGGATATTGCCGATTTTGAGCTGCTTATCGAGCAGTGGCATGACTGAAACATCAATGCCAACACTATCGACTTTAAACAGATTCGGGCTTGCAAAACCTTGTGGGTTTTTCAGCTCGGTTTTCCCTAATTCAAATCCAATCGAAGGGAAAAATTGCCAACCGATATCCCCTTCAATGACGAGGTCCAAACCGGTTTGCTTTTTAGCTTGTTCAACAATTAAGGGTTTAAATTGGTTAGGATTGACCAATAACACGAGCGCAAGTAGTGCGCCAACAATGACAACCACTAAACCGAGAAGAGAAAGAAACAGTTTTTTCATCTGCTTTTCCTTGCTTGACGAGAAAAAGAAAGTGGCACTTAAAGTGCCACTTCTACTGGTAAAAATAAAGCTAACCGATGCAAAGCTCTGATCAAAATTACGATTTGAGCAGTTTTGCGATATGCGCTTTGAGTACATCAATCGCAATACGGTTTTTACCACCACGAGGCACGATAATGTCTGCGTACTGTTTTGACGGTTCAATAAATTGCATAAACATCGGGCGCACCGTCTCTTGGTATTGCTTCAGTACCGATTCCATCGTACGGCCGCGCTCTTGCACATCACGCTTAACACGGCGCAGTAAACAGATATCCAACGGGGTATCCATAAATACGGTCGCGTGCATCAAATCACGTAGACGTGGATCAGTTAGGAGCAGAATACCTTCCAGAATGATCACTTTTTTCGGGGTCATAGTGGTGGTTTTGTCCGTACGAGTATGCTCAGTATAGCTGTACTCTGGCACTTCAACCGCTTCACCACGCGCTAACATTTGCAAATGCTGGCACAGTAAATCGTGATCCAGCGCATTCGGGTGGTCGTAGTTGGTTTTAACACGTTCTTCCATGCTCAGATGACTCTGATCTTTGTAGTAGCAATCTTCCGTAATCACACCGATTTGATGGTCACCCACTTTGGCGCGTAGCTCATTATAAATCGTGCTCGCAATAAGGCTTTTACCAGAAGCAGAAGCGCCAGCAATACCGACGATGACACATTGATTATTCTCAGACATGATTATGCACCCGAAACATGGTTGTGAGGAGTTAAGGTAAACCGCCTGATTATAGGGAGAATGTGACCGTGATACCAGTTTGCATTGAGTAAAAATCGCCACATAAATATCGGATGGATAAGTTTAAACCAGAGCAAACGATTACATTTACTCTGGCTGTTAGAGCAGGATTCTGATTAGCTCACCCACTGGATTTGAATGTTCTCCGGTTTGGGTTTTCCCTGCCAGTAAAGAGAAGCACACACACGCTGAGCAAGTTCTAAATAACGTTGGGTATGTTCACTGTCCGGACGTGCCACAACTGTCGGAACTCCGGCATCAATATCTTCACGCATTTCGATATGCAGAGGAATTTGTGCCAAGAGTGATAAACCAAATTCAGCGGCAAGAGTTTGTGCTCCGCCCACGCCGAAAATATGCTCTTTTTCGCCGCAATGGCTACAGATGTGATAACTCATGTTTTCCACCAACCCAATCACAGGCACCTCCACTTTGGCAAACATTGCCGCACCTTTACGGGCATCAGCCAGTGCTAAGTCCTGTGGTGTAGTCACAATCACAGCACCCGTTACTGGAATTTGCTGTGCGAGAGTGAGCTGAATATCCCCTGTGCCCGGTGGCA
>JBOFIW010000317.1:0-2666 GCA_051650365.1 Vibrio sp.
GGACGAATACGCAAACGCTGCAATTGATCCAAGGTGCCATCGTGTGCCACTTCAAAATTAAGTGGGTTGATTTCCACTTGGTTCGTTACCAATAGCTTGCCCAAGCGTGATTGCAACAAATCAAACTGCGCCGGTGTGAAATTGGAAACACCAAAGTGTTTCACTTTGCCAACTTTGTGCAATTCAGAGAAAGCTTCAGCCACTTCATCGGCATTCATCAATACATCGGGACGATGGATCAGCAGAACATCAATGTCATTAACACCCAAACGCTCTAACGAGTTGTTGACCGATTGATAAATGTGCGCGGCACTGGTGTCATAGTGGTTAATTTTGCGTTCTGGGAAGCGAGAGTTACACAGTTGAATATCGCACTTAGTGACAATTTGGATCTGTTCACGCAGTGAAGGCTCAAGTGCTAATGCTTCACCAAACAAGGCTTCACACTGATAACCGCCATAAATATCCGCATGGTCAACGGTGCTGATCCCTAGCTCAATGTGCTGCTTCAAAAACGTTAAACGCTGCTGAGGTGTCATGTTCCACTCAGCTAAGCGCCAGTAACCTTGAACCAATTCAGAGAGCTCTGGCCCTTGTTGCGCCATCGTCACTTTCTGTACGGTTGCTTGTTGTTGCATCGTCATTCTCCTGTTTTTCACTAAGCGACATCCTATGCAGGAGCTTTGCTCGGTGCAAAACCTATCACTATCCATCGGTGAAGTTGTGACTTAGCTTGGATTTTTTATCGCATACACTCACTGAAAACGTTCATTTCTACGCCTGCCTCTGGCAAGTTGTGATGCAGTGCAAGTTAGCAAGGCGTAGAGCCAAGAATGATGTCGGTTAGTACATAGCGACTTATCCTTTTGGGAATCAAAAACGGCTCACTGACATTTGTGCAGGTAAGAAAGTGTGCAGGTAAGAAAGCCGCCCCACTAAGGATAGACGATGAAACTTAACCCTCTGACCTTGTCACTGCTGTCAGCCTTGTCACTACCAACCTCAGCTTCGCCCAATTTAACGGTAGCGACCACCACTAACAGCCGTGATTTTCCGCTTCAAGCCGATGCACCACTGGTGATTCCGCTGACCAAAGGCGATTACACTCTCACTATCAGTGGTATTGAAGGTGATTGCCCTGCTGCCCCAACGCAAGTCGTCAAATTCAATACACCGCTCGCCCTAAGTTGCACTGGTAAAACTGAATTACCCCTGACAATTCGTTTTAGTGGCGACTATGCCTTTCAGTGGCAAGCGCAAAACAACACACTCACTTTGATACGCCAAACCACCAAGGCGACCAAAACGGAATTCCGCCGCCCAATTCCTAACGTCAGTTGTGAGGTGTACCAAGGCGGTGATGTCACCTTAGATTTGGCCGACAGTTTCGCCGATGGCACAGCGTTAAAAGAAGCGTTTACCGGACAAATTGCGACAGTTCAACAAGGTAAAGTACGCCTAACCCCTTCCCAAACCAGCGGAGGTTTAGTGCTGCTTGAACCGCAACACACTCATGCTCAGCCTTTTACTTATCGCAATGCCAATATCTATTTTGTGATGGTCGACCGCTTCAACAATGCCGACCCAAGCAATGATCGCAGCTACGGCAGGCAACAAGACGGACAAGAGGAGATCGGCACCTTCCATGGTGGGGATCTAAAAGGCGTGATCGCCAAACTCGACCACATTAAAAGCTTAGGCACGGATGCTATCTGGCTCTCTCCGATTGTCGAACAGGTGCATGGGTTTGTCGGCGGAGGTGAGAAAGGCACCTTCCCGTTTTATGCCTATCACGGCTATTGGACCCGCGATTTCACCAAGATCGATGCCAATTTCGGCGTAGATGAAGATCTGCAAACCTTAGTACGCGAAGCCCATCGCCGCGGCATAAAAATTCTTATGGATGCCGTGCTTAACCATGCAGGTTACGCCACATTAGCCGATTTACAGCAAGATGCGATTGAAGTAGTGAACGCTCCCATGCTGCCTGAACGCTGGAGCGATTGGAAACCTAAGGCAGATCAAAATTGGCACAGGTTCCATCAATTCATTGATTACCATAGCGAAAACTGGAAAAAATGGTGGGGTGGTGATTGGGTCCGCGCAGGCCTTCCCAATTACCCCGAACCCGGCAGCAGCGACATCACCATGAACTTAGCGGGTTTACCCGATTTTCGAACCGAGTCAATTCAAGCGGTTACGCCACCGCAATGGCTACTGAATAACCCCGGCACCCGAGTGGTGAGTAAGCCAAACTACCGTGTCGCAGATTACTTGATTGAATGGCAAAGTGATTGGGTACGCCGCTTCGGCATTGATGGTTTCCGTATTGATACTGTAAAGCATGTGGAAGGTGATGTATGGCAACGTTTAAAACAGCGGGCCACCGAAAACCTTACAGCATGGCGGCAAGAAAACCAGCAGAGCGGCGAACCCTTTTGGATGATGGGCGAAGTATGGGGGCACAGTGCCTACCGCAGCCCTTATTTTGATGATGGTTTTGATGCGCTGATTAACTTTGATATTCAAAAACGCATGGATAATGGCGCGGCGTGCTTAAGCCAAATGGCAATGGTATATCGCGATTACGCCCAGACACTGGCAAAATACCCCGATTTCAATCCAGTCAGCTATATGTCTTCCCACGATACTGAGCTGTTCTTCGG
>JBOFIW010000318.1:0-5558 GCA_051650365.1 Vibrio sp.
GCCAGATGATATTGGTCGGTAAATTGGTGAACTCCGCCGTTGTGCAAGCGCAAGGCACGTTTAATGCACAAGTGGATGTAATAAAAAACCTCGCCACCAAAAGCCATAATACACTGGCAGCGATGGGGCGTTCGGTACCAGTTCGTACTCAAATCACGCCCTTATTTAACTCAAACACCAACTACGCACAATTTCTGGTCTCGGCCATTGTTCCCGCTTTATGGCAAATCACGATTGTTGTCAGCACTATTTTGATTCTGGCGGCAAACTATCGTCACTATGGCTTGAAAACATGGCTAGCCGATGCACCGCTGCGACATTTAACTCGCACCCTACTCCCTTATCTGCCGATTTTTATGCTGCAAGGGCTCGGTTTTTTAATTTGGTTTTATGATGTGCTGCTCTGGCCAATGTTCGGGCATTTTTCCGTGCTCTTGATTGCTCAAGCCGTTACCGCTATCGCCTGCGTGGTCATGGGTGCATTTTTCTACTTCCTCACGCTAGATCCTGCTCGTGCCATGAGTTTTGCTGGTGCATTCACCGCGCCAAGTTTTGCGTTTATGGGCATAACCTTTCCAGCCAGTGACATGAATCCCCTCGCACAAGCATGGCGTAGCCTATTGCCAATCAGCCATTACATTGAAGTGCAGGTCAACCAAGTCAGCTATGGTCTCGATGCCCTCACATCGCTACAACCTATTGTAGCAATGGTGGGTTACGTACTCCCTCTTGGTTTAGTGTTGATCTTGATCCGCAAACATTTATCTCGTGAAACCGGAGAGGCCGTATGAGTTTGTGGCAACTGTTCAAAGCAGAATTTAAAGCACTCATCACCAATCCTGTTGTGGTGCTTACCGTATTCGGCGGTGTCGTGTTTTATTCTTTCCTCTACCCGCTTCCTTACGCGAAGCAGATCCCGCGTGAACAGACTGTCTCAGTGGTCAACCTCGATCAAAGTCAGGCAAGTTTTCAACTGGAACGTATGGTAGATGCCACGCCACAGGTAAAAATTGTTCAGCGCGATCACACCATTGCCGATGCCAAACAGGCTTTCTTAGATAAGAAAGTCTCAGGAATACTGGTCATCCCCGAACATTTCTACAAAGACTTATTGCTGGGGAAAAGCCCTACGCTCGCTTATGCTGGCGATGCTTCTTATTTTCTGGTTTACGGGACGATTGTTGAAGGCTTAGCCCAAGCGGGCGGCACTCTCGCAGCTCAAACCAAAGTCACTCGTTTAGTGATCGAAGGTGAGCCTATGGCGTTTGCGGCGCAGCATTTTTCGCCGACCAGTGCCAATCTTAAACCCACATTTAACCCACGCATGGGTTATGTCGATTACGTTGTACCCGCCGTTTTTGTATTGATCCTGCAACAAACGTTGATCATGGCGGCTGGACTGATGGTAGGAACACAAAAACAAGGTCACGGCTATTGGAGCCGAGTTGCTCCCGCCAAACTGCTGCTAGTGCGTAGCCTTGTACTGGTTGCTGCCTACTATTTGCTGAGTCTCTATTATTTTGGTGCCAGTTTTGATCTGCATGGCGTGAATACCTTAGCGCAACCAACAGATTTACTCAGTTTCTTGCTGCCATTTTTACTGGCTTGTTGCTTTATTGGGATTGTATTAGGTGCCGTAACGCCAAGGCGTGAGTTGGTAACCTTGGTGGTGCTCATCAGTTCGATGCCGCTAATTTTTACTGCTGGCTTTATTTGGCCTGTGGAAATGATCCCTTCCCCTCTCGTCTGGCTTGCTCAGTGTTTCCCTAGCACACCGGGAATTCAAGGCTTCCTGGGTCTAAACCAAATGGCGGCCAGTTGGTCAACCGTCGCACCGAAATGGACGCTACTTTGGGTACAAGCCTTGGTATGGGGCGGTTTAGCATTTTATTTTTTACGCCGAGATCTCAAACACACAGCAAAACACCCACAGTAATCTCTACTCTTGCCACTGTTGACGCATACGCTCAACAGTGGCTTCATCCACGCCATGCACATTTTGATAGCGCTCTCGGCACACCAAAATCGTCAGCTTAGCTCGATATTGTCGGGCAAGTTTTCGGTATACCGCCATCTCCCACTGCCGAACAAAAGTATTCGATACCACAACATTTTTGCCTTGTTGCAGCCAGTATTCCGTTTGCGCTTGGCACCATTGATGTGCTTGCGCTAAACACTTCGGCCGAAAGTGGTACTCTCCTTGCTCATTCACGAAATACATATCCGCTTCTAAATGTATGGCGGGCAACGTTTGGGCTAAAGTGGATTTTCCAGAACCAGGTAAACCACGAATCAAGGTTAAATGCGGTCGCATAACAGTTTCACAGTGGGCAATTGAGCTCAAAGATACTAACTTAGATTAAGGTTCCGTGCATTTTACTATCGACAATAATTTTCGGTTGAGTTATAAGTCTGGATGTTTAGACGTCCAAAATAAAGCTTAGGGAGAAAGCTGTGCCGATTAGAATCCCCGACCAATTACCGGCGAGTGATGTGTTACGTAACGAAAACATCTTCGTTATGTCGGAATCGCGTGCTTCGACGCAGGAGATACGCCCACTCAAGGTGTTGCTATTAAACTTAATGCCAAAAAAAATTGAGACTGAAACTCAATTTTTACGCCTACTCTCTAATTCCCCCTTACAGGTGGATATTGAGCTACTACGTATTGATGATCGCCCAAGCAAAAATACCCCAGAAGAGCATCTCAACACCTTCTATCGCCAGTTTGAGCTGGTCAAAAACCGCAACTTCGATGGATTGATCATCACAGGCGCACCACTGGGCCTAGTGCAGTTTGAAGATGTGGCTTATTGGGAGCATCTACAAAACATCATGACATGGGCGAAAGCGCATGTGACTTCCACCCTTTATATCTGCTGGGCTGCACAAGCGGGGCTAAAACTGCTGTATAACCTGCCCAAACGCACTCGAGATGAAAAGCTATCTGGTGTGTATTACCACGATATTCATAAACCTTTTCATCCTTTACTTCGTGGTTTTGATGATCGCTTCCTCGCACCACACTCTCGTTACGCTGACTTTGACGCTGAGTATCTGGCAGAGCACACCGATCTTGATATTCTTGCGACCTCTGATATGGCAGGTGTTTATCTTGCCGCCACTAAAGATAAACGCAACGTGTTTGTTACCGGACATCCTGAATACGATGCCTTTACCCTACATACCGAATATGTACGCGATTTAGGTGAAGGGCTAAGCCCTGCAATTCCAGTAAACTATTACCCCAATGACAACCCAGATAATAAACCTTGTGCCAGCTGGCGTAGCCATGGACACCTGCTATTTTCTAACTGGCTTAACTACTGTGTTTACCAACAAACACCGTACGATTTGGAAAAATTCAGCGAAGCAAACTTCACCAAAGACGAATAACCTCTCTTGGCCGCTCTGTGCGGCCTTTTCATTCCCTTCCAATTTGTCTTCCAAGCCACAGAGTATGAGCCTATCTATTCTCAAATCACTTAGCGTTATTAATAACCGTGATCGAACGTAGCCAACACCGCGGCCGCTTCAGATCATCAGATAAAGATAGATTTGCCAACTGACTCGCAGACTTCATCCTCACAGCTCGGCCTTCAGACTGAATTGCCTATCATTGGGAGCGTTGACTGGAGGTATGTATGAAAAGAGTGTTTGCATTAGGTATTGGACTTGCCCTAAGTGGCTGTGTCACCGTAACAGAGACGTCAGAAGTTGCAGCACAAAGTGATCCTACTGAGATGGCTGAAGCTCGCATCGCTCTCGGTCTTGGCTATTTGGCTAATGGTAGTATGATCAAAGCCCGCGAAAACCTAGAAAAAGCGCTGCAACACGCACCGGATTACTATCGCTCGCAACTCTCTATGGCTCACTACTTTGAAGCGGTCGGTGAAAATGATTCAGCTCGAAAAATGTATCGTTCAGCATTAAATCAAAACCCCAAAAACGGCAACGTACTGAATAACTTTGGCACCTTTTTGTGTAAACAGGGAGAATACGACACGGCCGATGAATACTTTCGCCGTGCGGTTGAGCAACCCTATTACTACTTGATTTCAGCGAGTTATGAAAACGCTGGATTGTGTGCACTGAAAGCGGGTAAAAATGACAACGCACGTGAATATTTCAAGCGTGCGGTGGATCATGATCCCACTCGGCTGCTGTCCATTTTACAACTCACCAAAATGGAGATTGATGCGGGAGATTACACTCAAGCACGACTGCGTTTAATGAATCTAAACCAGCGCTACGGCTACCAAAAAGCATCACTCAAACTATTGATAGATCTTGAAAAGCGTGCAGGAAACCCCGCCTTGGAGCAAAAATATCAAGCATTGCTTGCAACACTTTCATAGCACTTATTTGATATTGGTCGGGCGGCCACTCCCTTTGCGATCTCGATAGTGAATACGGCGCAAACGGCGAACCTTTTTGGCGCGCTGAATTTTTTGATATTCGCGATAAATAACCCGAATAAAGAAACCAAGCCCAATCAACAGCAAAAGCGTAAAAATACTCATAAAAGGAACGCATAACCAATACGGTTGACAAGGGGCATAGAGTGGAACATCTTCAATTCTCATCTTACCCTCCTTTCGTTGCGTCTTAGATCACATGGGCTTCTTGTTTAAATCTAGTGCCTAAATAAAAGATTATCACTTTGTCTGCCACCACAGCTTGCGCTGCTCTGCATTTTGAAAACTCCAAGCAATAAAGCGACTTATCTTCTGCCCTTGTGCCATCTCTACTACATGTATCGACTGAGCGCCCAATTTTTCCAGTTGTTTCTTCATGCCGCGTACATTGTCACCCTTAGAAATCAAAGAACTAAACCAAAGCACTTGTTCGGCAAACTGCTGGCTTTCTACCGCCATTTTACCAATGAAAGCCGCTTCTCCTCCTGGGCACCATAACTCGGCTTTCTGACCACCAAAATTTAGCCTTGGGTGGCTTGAGGTTGGCGTTGCTAAGCGGCCTTTCTTGCGTTGATTTGCCTGTAAGTTGGTCAACTTACGTTGGGTTCCTTGCTGAGCGTCCGCTAAGGATGCATGAAAAGGCGGGTTGCAAGTCGTCAGCGTATAACGCTCTCCCGCTCCAATAATGCCTTGAAAGATATGCTGGCTATTATTTTGCAGGCGGCATTCGATATGGCCTTGCAGCTTCGAGTTGCTTTGAACAATCAAACTCGCTTGTTGAATTGAAACGGGATCGATATCACTTCCAACCCAAGACCAACCATATTCCGTCACACCCACAATCGGGTAGATACAATTCGCACCCACGCCAATATCCAGCGCTGTAACTTGAGAAGGGTTTAATTTTGGATTGTCCTTAAGCAGCAGATCGGCCACACGATGAATGTAATCCGCACGACCCGGAATGGGTGGGCATAAAAAGCCCTCTGGGATATCCCAATAGGTGACACCGTAATGTAGAGCCAAAAGCGCTTTATTGAGTAACTTAACCGCGATCGGATCGGCAAAATTAATCGTCCATTGCCCTTTAGGATTTTTCATCACATGGGATTGCAACTCTGGCACGACCTTAATCAGTGC
>JBOFIW010000319.1:0-3349 GCA_051650365.1 Vibrio sp.
ATCAGTCTGGTTGACCAGCGCTCAATCCCTTTTTTTACGCCACCCTGCACGATCAAAATGGTTAGCACATAAAAAATTACTGTACCGAACAGGTTACGCTCAACACTAAAACCTTTAAGCCAAGCACTGGCTGTTGCGAAACCAAACAGATCCGTCATCGCGCCTAACAGGAAACAGATAATCCAGCCACCCACAATACTGTAGAAGGCCAAAACCGCACTCGGTACACTCAACCCAATCCACCCCACTAACCCACCAACTTTCTTTGCAATGGGGTTTGATGTTAGCGAACGCATACTATCAACAGGGTTGGCTTGACCATATCGACCAATCGCCATTTCCACCACTAACATAGGGAAAGCGACTACAAAAATTAAAACCAGATATACCAACAGAAATGCACCACCGCCATTGCTAGCCGCCTGGGTAGGAAAACCCCAAATGTTGCCTAAACCAACGGCAGCTCCAGCTGCTGCAAGGATAAAACCAAGGCGAGAACTAAACGTCTCTCGATAATTTGCTTGTGTCATTACAACGACTCACTCGATATCAACACACTAGTTGACTAGTACATTAATACAAAGCACTGATAGACTCAATCATCCGCAGAATCATTCGCTGAAAAAACGAGCAGCCACTTTGCTTTTATCGAGTTAAATCAAAATAATGCCGACTAACTGCTCAATTACTCATCAAACCTTCGCACGACATAACGATTTCTACCGCTCTCTTTTGCATGATAAAGCGCCATATCCGCTTGATGGAAAAGTGATAGATAAGACTCCATTCTGGGAGCTATAGCATAAACCCCGCCAATGCTGATGGTCAGAAATTGAAACGTTGAATTCACTGGGTTAGCAATAGCAAGCTGAGCGACTTTGTCATGCATCTGCTGAGCAAACTTATCCGCATCCAACTTATTTTCAGAAGCCAATACAACACAAAACTCTTCTCCACCAAAACGCGCGACAATTTTTGCTCCATCAAACTCTAATGATTGTAAAACGTTAGCTACAGAACATAAGGCTTCATCGCCGGCTAAGTGACCGAAGCTATCATTAAAACGTTTGAAATAGTCAATATCGATCAAATACAAAAGTAAATGTGGATACTGGCTATCACCCATATGATTTTTAAGCTGCTTCTCTAAATGACGACGATTGGCAATTCGTGTTAGAGGATCGTGCTCCGACTGCCAACGTAGTACCTGCTGACTTTCATCAAGTTGGCTGACAATACGATTGATTGTAACGGCAAACTCTTTCATCTCAGAGGAAATAAATGTACCCGCATCAGGCATTTTCCCCCCTGAAGTCTTGAATTGTTGCAACACTTGGTTTGCTGCTGTGATAGGACGAACAAGCCTTTGTACTACAAACAAGTTGATTAAATACATTACCAACGAAAAAGAGAATAACGCCACAACCTCCTGCATTCGAATAAAAGGTGGATGCTTCACTGCATGATTAATTTTAAACAAAACGCTTGAATTACCGCTGTAATCCAACTGTTTGATGTATGACACATCGGGCTCTTCTACGGGTAATGGTGAATCGTTGTCGCAGGTTAAAACTTCAATATCCACCCCTGTCGCTTGTTCAACTACCTTAGCAAATTGGGCTCGAACTTTTTTAATAAAAATCAAATAACCTTTGTCACAATCTTCACCCTCACTGTTGCACACACGCGCAGTCGCGGCCAGATAAGGCTCCCCCCCCACAACAATGTAGCGCACCATAGTCGATATTTCTTCCTTACTCAAAGCATGGGCTTGCTGCAAAATACCCGAAAAATCAGGTAGTAAGTGATCATAGGTAACACTCTTATCTGCAGAATAATCATATTTTTTACCCCAAATAAGCGTTTGATCTGGTGCAAAAATAAAGATTCCATCTAAGTATTGAGAGGTGAAAGCATGATCGCCAATATTGCTGGTAATGAATTCACTCGTAGGCTTAGCGATAAATTCAGCCATGTCATCCCACGCAGCATAATCCGACAATGAGGCCCCCATCTCTTTACGCTCTAGTGAAATGATGGTTTCAACACGTTTTAATTCTGCTTGTTGTAGGAGCAATACTTGCTTGATATCGCGATCATGAGACCAGAAAAATTTGAAGGTCAAATAGAACAATAAGAAGCCTACTACCACCGCCAATGCATTAAGCGTTGTCAACCAGCGCAGACTAAAGTTATTTAATTTCATATCACCATCGTCATCGTAAAGCTTACCTAAAGAGAAAAGAATGCTAATTACACTCTTATCAGTTTAGATGGTGAAAACTTTATAGTTCTTTAATTGCGGGATTTTTTTGTGCAATTGCCGCTCCTGCTGAACTAAGTCATTGAGAACTTCACACCACTCTTTCCCTTGTTTCTCAAACTCTGCAGTATGCTGTTTAAATTTGGCATCCAAACTGGTTTTTAGATCCGCCATATTTTTGCCCAGTTGCGACAGGTTTAAGCCCCCTTCTTGTTGCATTTTATTTGCCATTACCTCAAATGCACTTGCAAAAAACTCCTGAGTCAGCATTTCTCGGCCTTTTGCCAACTCTTGCTGCCAATGGTTTTGCATTGACTCATAAGTTCCCGCTGGAACAACCAGATCACCCTTTTTAAAATACTGAGCTTTGGCTTGCCCCCAAAAGGTTGCCATAGATGTTTTCACATTTTCAAAAGCTTGCGGTGCTTCTAAAGATACAGCCAGCTCATCGACCAACTGATTGGCAATTTTCAAACTATCATTAGCCCAACGTTGTGCTTGTGGCATTATACTCATTAGCTGATCTCGATAACCACGTACAGCCGCCTGTTGTTCAACCGACAAAGTGATCTTTTTGCCCTGTATAAAAAGATTGTTTTGCTGATCAATCAGAGCTTTGTCGTTGCTAGACCGTAAAATTTCAACTCGCTGGGTATTCAGGTGCACTTCATTTTGTATATCTACTCGACACTGTGCCCCCCATGTGAACGAACTCATTAATAGAGATAAGGCTAAAAGGTATTTTTTCATGCTGTACTCTGGTTAATTTTTTGCCAACTATAATCAATCCAGATGAATCATACGCCAATATATCGTCAAAAATGACATTCAATTGCTATTTATTGTTCAATTTATCAAATACCAATCATATTGGACCTACAACAATTCATTGGGAAACATACTCAGCTGCTTCATTTGCGATTCTGGTTTCAACATCACGCTCAACCCTAACAATCGAATTTCGCGCCCTTGTTGGCGCGTTAGCACCTGTTCCAAAAGTTCCTGGAAATAACTTAACTCTAAGGAGGGATGATTATGTTCTATTGTCGTCAACTGAAAATCCGCAAACTTCACTTTGATACCTTG
>JBOFIW010000320.1:0-2140 GCA_051650365.1 Vibrio sp.
ATGTTTTTTGCATCAGACACCCTGAAAAATGAGTTGCCTGTGGTTACTCAGTTCCGTTCTGCACTTCAAAAGTTATCCGGTGAGCGCGCAGTTGAAGTAGCGCGTTTAGGGCGCATGATTTTTGGACGTCGCGATTTGATGGATGAGATTGAAAACTTAACGCTGCCAGTACTCATCATGGTGGGTAGTGAAGATACTCCTCGCCCAGTTTTAGAATCCTATCTGATGCAGGATGCGATTAGTGGTAGCCGACTCGAAGTCATTGAGGGGGCTGGGCATATCAGCAGCCTTGAGCAAGCAGATCAAGTCACGCATCATCTGACTACATTCTTCGCTACTGTGTAAATTAATCCATTTTTGAAAAGCCGCTGAGTATTTACGCTTAAGCGGCTTTCTTTTTTACACATTGGAAATCAGCGTTAGGATTGATGGCTTTTTTTCTCACCCACTTTCGGCTCCGTCCCAGTAAACAGACGTTTTACGTTTTGGTGGTGGCGCAGCACGATTAAGCAGCACAACATAGCAACAGGAAGTGTGTATTGTGGTTTGATAAGCCAAGTGTAGAAAGGTGCAAGTAGCACGGTTACTAATGCGGCAAGCGAAGAGTAGCGAAACAGAACAACCACAACTAACCACGTCGCCATCACCATTCCAGTTAAATCAAGTCCAATCGGTGCGATTGCCCCTAAAGCCGTGGCAACCCCTTTTCCGCCTTTAAAGTGAAAGAAAATCGGGTACATATGGCCGAGACAGGCTGCGATAGCGACCAAACCTAGCATGAAAGGTTCGATGTTGAGAAAGTAACCGCCCCACACAGGAATGGTGCCTTTGAGCATGTCACACAATAAAACGGCGACTGCGGCTTTTTTGCCGCCGATACGCAGCACATTGGTCGCTCCGGGGTTTTGTGAACCCACATCACGTGGATCGGGCAGGCGCAATACTCGGCAGATCAGCACTGCACTGGAGATTGACCCCAGTAGATAGGCAAAAATGATCATGCTGAGCGCCAGTGGAGTCATAACAGCCTCAAAGTGCGTGTTTCGAAAAGTTATCTCGAATAAGTATTTGTATTCCCTGCCGAATAAGAAAAAATCTTTTAGGATTTAGCATCTTGAACAGGTTTGGGTATATCATATCGCGATTGAGCGGATAGTACGATTTTTTCATCGGTTTGGGTATCCGACCTGTGAACAGGAAGCGATTGAGCATGGATAAAGTCTTTATTGAGCAGTTGGAAGTGATCACCACGATCGGTGTCTACGACTGGGAACAGCAGATCAAGCAGAAATTAGTGCTGGATCTGGAAATGGCGCACGACAACCGTCCTGCGGGTAAAAGTGATGATGTGGCAGATGCTTTGGATTATGCCCAAGTCAGCCAAGCGGTGATTGAGCATATTGAACAAGGTCGTTTTCTGCTGGTTGAGCGAGTTGCTGAAGAAGTCGCAGAACTGATCATGACGCGTTTCTCTGTGCCTTGGATCCGTATCCGTTTGACTAAACCGGGCGCGGTGCCACAAGCCAAAGGTGTGGGTGTGATCATCGAGCGAGCGCGTGGATGATCACCGCTTATATTGGTGTGGGATCAAATCAAGATCGCCATCAGTCGATTGAAGCTGGAGTGCGAGCGTTGACTAAGCTTGCTAGCACTTCACGCATCTCAACCATTTATGAGTGCCCGTCTGTAGGTTTTGCCAGTCATTCCTTTTTTAATTTGATGATGGAGATAGAAACGAAATTATCTCTATCAGAGCTTATTGCACATTTGAAAGTGATAGAGCTGCAGTATGGCCGTTTGCCAAATGCGCAAAAGTATCAAGATCGAACACTGGATCTTGATATTGTTTTGTACGGTGATTGTGTATCGGAGAGGGATCCTGTGTTACCTCGCCCAGATATCTATCGTTACCCATTTGTGATTCAACCTTTATACGAGCTCTGTCCACAGCGAGTGATTGCTGGCGATGGCCGAACTGTTGAGCAGATTTGGCAGCAAGCTCAGGATTTAGCAACACTCACTCCAGTACCTATTTGGTTTTCTATTGAAGAGAAGAAACAATCATGAGTTATTTTGAGTCATTCATTCTGGCTTTAATTCAAGGTTTTACTGAGTTTTTACCGATTTCGAGTTCCGCTCA
>JBOFIW010000321.1:0-6572 GCA_051650365.1 Vibrio sp.
CAAAAGGCCTACGATCGCTCAACATGAGCGCTCCTGAGATCATAATAAATACCGGTACCGCCCAGCGGCTTACGCCA
The DNA here is from genome assembly GCA_051650365.1 of Vibrio sp. GTDB lineage: Bacteria > Pseudomonadota > Gammaproteobacteria > Enterobacterales > Vibrionaceae > Vibrio. The sequence continues at coordinate 78 of JBOFIW010000321.1, forward strand.
TTAACCGTGACTGCGGTTAACCACTCAGCGAAAGGGATCACCCCTAATAGATCGCGATAAGGGGCTAATACATGAATCGCAATCACGGCGACTGCGGCGATCGCTCTCAATAAATCGAAGAAAAAGACTCGTTGCTGCACATTCAGTTCCTGTTTTTTTATTGCACTATAAAGACTCTTCGTCCATGCCTGTTAATCTTGAGTCAATCTCCCGCAAAAGGTCACATCCCATTCTCCCTTGATAGTCTGTAGCTATTGAATAAATCAAAAAATGTAAATTTCCTTCACCACTCTCCCCGCTTATTCTTTACTCAAGCCGCAACGCAGAACACATAACTGAGAGGTGTAACATGAATACGAATTTGATTGGTCTTGATAGCACACAAAGTCAAAAACTGGCGGTAGCACTCAATACCCTGCTCGCGAACTATCAAGTTTTTTACATGAATACCCGCGGTTACCATTGGAATATCCAAGGTAAAGAGTTTTTTGAACTACACGCTAAATTTGAAGAGATCTATAGCGACCTACAGTTGAAAATTGATGAATTAGCTGAACGTATCTTAACCCTCAGCGCTCGTCCTATGCACAGTTTTAGTGGTTATCTAAAAGCCGCACAAATTAAAGAACATACGGATTCGATAAATGGTCGCACTAGCATGCAAGGCTTGGTAGAAGGTTTCAGCATCCTTCTCCATCAACAGCGGGATATTTTGGATCTCGCGAGTGAAGCCGACGATGAGGGAACATCAGCGTTGATGAGTGACTATATTCGTGAACAAGAAAAATTGGTTTGGATGCTCAATGCTTGGCTGAAATAAATACCGGGCCTAAGTATGGTGGATAGATAGAAACCTCTTATTTGGTCGGTCAGCCATTGTTATGCAACATCTTCAGAGTGAGATTAATTGGCTACTGACTAAAGTAATCGGTTGATGTCCTGACTCCACCGCTGAGCTTCAATCAGCTCTTGGCGGACATCTTCCAAATCAAATCCAAGTTGATCACAATACCGCTCCACCCCTTGCCAGTCGGCATTTTCAAAACACTCTTCAAGATTAAGCAAGGTGCCTAAGGGCCCTTGCCGATGAAGTAATGCCTGCTTTACCTCATCGGTGAGAGGAAGCTGATCAACCAATAAATCTATAGAGGTATCCAATAGCGCATCTAACACCGAAAACATGCCAATAAAAAATGCCTGTTCCTGATAGGCTTTAAAATTGGGATGGCTTGCCATTAACTTACAAAATTGCGCCCGTTGTAACGATAAATTGTAAAGCTCTTTCGGTTTTTTGGATGAAATGTAAGATGCTACAGCTAAAGAAACAAACATTCGCAACTTATCTTGCCCCAAATAGACTAAAGCTTGTCGAAAGGACGAAATCGCAACTGAGAGCCGTTCCGACATAGTATTCACAAAGCGCAGCAGCTTATAAGAGAGCGCAATATCTTGTGCCACCAATCGTTCAACTCGGACATAATCCACTTCAGGCTGGCAAACTTCATTAAACAGCTGCATAGCAATCACATGCTCAGGACTGATATAACGTTGCTTTAGTATTTCTGGTTTACTAAAAAAATAACCTTGGAAGAAAGTAAACCCAGCATGGCGGGCTTGATGGAACTCATCTTCAGTCTCTACGCGCTCAGCTAAAAAACGGCGGCGACTTCCTTGCGCTAGACGCTCACGTACAAATGCACAGGCGTTGTCCAACCCCATCGCCATGATGTCGATTTTGACAATCTGCACATAAGGTAAAAAACGCTCCCACGCCGGCGAGTAAACAAAATCATCCAGAGCAAGCAAATAGCCACGTTGGCTCAGCTCTTGTATTGCTTCAAAAAGATCATCCGTGGGTAGACAGGTTTCAAGGATTTCCACCACAATCTGCTCACGAGGTAAGGTTAAAGGTAGACGCCGAATCAAGCTTTTATGCGGAAAATTGATAAAACAGCGCGAATGGGCAATCCGTGGATTAGTCCCCATCGCTAGAAAGTTTTCAACAATGAGTCGATAAGTTGCCCGATCTGCATCCATGTGCTCTGGAAATGAGTTGCTCTCTCCATCACGAAATAACAACTCGTAACCTAGTGTGTGTTGCTTCGCATTCAAGATAGGTTGACGGGCAAAATAGGTAGTGTGCATGGTTTCCTCAAAAGGCGACCAAAGCCTAAGCTTTGGCGGTTGCCAATAACATTCCGCAACCCACAAACATCGAACCGAACAGTTTATTCATTCTGGTCATTACACTTGGAGAACGAATATAGCGACCGAGCTGAGCAGCCAGCGCGGTGTATCCAAACATGACAATGGCATCAATGGTAACGGTTGTCAGGCCGAGAACCAAGAACTGTGGTAATTGATTTCTAGTGGGATCAATAAACTGTGGAAATAATGCTACCAAAAATACAATGGACTTCGGGTTAGTCAGGTTAATCAAGACTGCTTTACGTAAGAGCGCCGACTGTGAGAGCTCCGCCTGCTGAGAGACCGCAGCCAGTGGAGTGCGATCACGCCATTTTTGAATACCTAGCCACAATAAATAGGCAGCACCCACCCATTTGATCAAGGAGAAAGCAAACGCCGACTGAGCGACCAAAGCCCCTATCCCCACCCCCACCAGCACAATATGGCAAAGCAGGCCAATTTGTAGACCAATGATCGCGCCTAGTGAGTGGCGAGTTCCATAACTTAAGCCATTGCTGATCGAATTGACCGTACCGGAACCGGGAGCCAAACTAAACACAATCGCAGTAAACAGATAGGCAAGCCAAACCTGGATATCCATTGCAATTCCTCATTCCTGACTTATGCTAGCCAACAGAGACTCAATGCCTATGTGCACAATCATATCGTCGACTTATGAACTCTGAAAAAAAACCTCATCCTTATACGCAAGAGTCTCACTTGGAGCAAGCTCTCAACTTTGAGATAGCTCAAGTGTGGTGTAATCGCCATGAAAAGGCTTATCGCAGTTTTGATAAAAAGCACATTTATTGGTGCAGTTTAAAACATCCTGAGCACCAAAAAGCCGTCGTGATCGTAAATGGCCGGATTGAATCGGCATGGAAATATCAAGAGCTATGTTATGACTTCTTTAGTCAAGGTTTTGATGTTTATACCTATGATCACCGAGGGCAAGGACTGTCAGAACGTCTGACTGATGATCAACACATAGGCTATGTGCATGAATTCCAAGACTATGTGACAGACTTGCAAGGCTTGGTCACACAGTTCGATCTCCATCGTTATCAGCAACGGTTTTTACTGGCCCATTCGATGGGTGGAGCAGTCGCAACACGCTATATCCAAACCACTCCAGACCATCCATTTCATGCCGTGGCACTGAGTGCACCGATGTTTGGTGTCAATATGCCTTGGTATCTACGCCCAATAGCTTTATTCATTACCCAATTGATGACGGCATTTTCGCCACAGCCTAGCTATGCCCCAGGCTACGGCCCCTATCATCCCAAACCATTTCAACTCAATAGACTCACCCACAGTGCGCTTCGCTATCGACTGTTTCGTGAATTGTATGAAGCACATCCAGAATTACAAATTGGTGGTCCTAGTTATCGCTGGGTATGGCAGAGCCTCTTAGCCACTAAACAGTGCTTACTACTGACCAGACAGATCAAAATACCCTTACTGATCTTACAAGCTGAGGAAGAAGCGATTGTGTGTAACCAAGCGCAACGCAAGTTGTTTAACAAGTTGATACGAACACAAAAATCTGCTGAGCTACAGATGATTGCTGGCGCAAGACATGAGCTATTTTTTGAGCAAGATGCGTATCGTAATCAAGCCTTGGCACATATTTTACATTTTTTTTCTGCTCATTCAGGGCCAAATCAAAATTGAGGAAAAGCGGAAGCGGAGGTTTACCCTCTTTTTCCGCATTTAATTCCACTACACTGACAAGCCATAGGGTGACGGGTCATCCTGCCTACAGTGAAACATGAGAACTTTATGACCACTTCAGCACAGCAATCGCTTTATAAAATCGTGGCGTCGGATCTCGACGGTACCTTACTCGCCCCTAACCATCAGTTGAGTGATTTTTCAAAACAGACACTCAAACAGCTGCATGAGCAAGGATTTACCTTTATTTTTGCCACCGGTCGCCATCATGTAGATGTGGCGGGCATCCGTGAAATTGCGGGGATCCCCGCTTATATGATTACGGCAAATGGCGCTCGTGTGCATGACCAAAATGACCAATTGATGTACAGCAAAAATGTACCGCAGGACTTGGTACAAGCGATCATTGATGTCGTGAAAGCCGATGAACAATTGTTTGTTCATCTATACCACAATGATGAGTGGCGGCTGAACAAAGAAGATGACATTTTGCGTAACTTCCACGAAGACTCCGGTTTCAGCTATCGTGTTTTTGATATTGATAATGCGCCGACTGATGGTATCGCGAAGATTTTCTTTACTCACGAAAATCAAGAACATGAACATCTAGTTCAGTACGAAACGCTGCTTAACCAACGCTTTGGTGACAAAATTAATGTCGCTTTTTCAACACCTTGGTGTTTAGAAGTAATGTGCGCTGGCGTGTCGAAAGGGGATGCCCTGCAAGCCGTTGCGGAATCACTGCAACTGGGCTTAGAAAACTGCATCGCGTTTGGTGATGGCATGAACGATGTGGAAATGCTCACTATGGCCGGTAAAGGCTTAGTGATGGGTACCGCTCATGAAAAAGTATTTAGTGCCTTGCCGAATAATGAAGTGATCGGCAGTAACGCAGAGGATGCCGTCGCACATTACCTGCACCAACATTTGTTCTAAACCTTTCCTAACACTCTCCCGTAGCTCTCACCAAGCAGCAGGATTCTTCATCGACGGCAGCAAGATACTGCCGTCATCACTCCCCAATGCTCAGCCTCAAAATTGCGAAACACTTCGCAAGCAAAGGGATGATGTGTCTGCACTCTGTCAATTGAACCCTATGACGGTTTAGCTTGTCCTAGCCTTTATGCCATAATTTCGGCCACTGAACCCGTACTCCATCCATATCGAGCCAAAGGAATTGATCAATGAGAGCTTCGTCCCTCTGCGTTATCTCGCTTACTATGCTACTGCAAGCGTGTTCCAACATCTCATCCCCCAGCGTAGAACCAGAACCAACGCCAGTCATCCCCGCTTCGCTCGATAAACCCGAAACCATCCAACCACAAAGTTTTATGTTGCGTGGCGAGGTGGTTGTAGGCCATGAAGTGCAACGTTTTACGCCGTGCGGTAGCCATCAACAGTACTGGCTCAATTTACCCCCAGAACAACTGCGTGAGGCCCTTGCACTCAGCCAAAGTCCATATCAGCCCCTGTATGGGGAGATTGTGGGGACGTTAACACCGCCAAGCCAAACTGGCTTTAACGGTGATTACGTGGCACGAATTGAAGTCCAGAGCGTAAACCAACTAAGCCGTGAAAGCCGTGGTTGTGAGCAAGCAGCCAACCCAACTCGCGCCTTTGGTAATGAACCCTTCTGGTCAATCCGCTTTGTAGATGATGACTTGCAATTCCAACCTTTAGGTGGTGAAAAACAGCAGTTCGCGATTACGCGCACCCAACTGAGCAACGAACAACGCCGCTATCAATTTGCTCAAGGTGAACTGCTGCTAAAACAAGGGCAGTGCAAAGATGGCATGAGCGATAACGTCTACCACTGGCGCTCAACTCTCTCGCTCAAAGGCGAACAATATCAAGGCTGTGCAACCTTGGCCAATATTGACCCAACCCTAGAATGGAGCGGCGTCTATTTTGCAAGTTCAACCGAACAAACGGGTTTTAGTGTTAGCTTAACCTTAGAAAAAGATCACACCGCACAAACGCGCTATGAATACGCCAATGGCGAACCTGCCGTTATTGAACAAGGTTACTGGCAACAAATTAACCCCAGCCAGATCCAAGTGGTGATGACCCGTCACCAGCAACAATACCTGCTCTCTGAACGCATTTTTACTCGTGATGGTTATCAAATCACGGCAGAAAAAGAAAAAGTTGGGCAATCGGTTTACAACATCGCTGATGGCGGCTTGGTGCTGTTTCGTTCCATGATTGAACTGAACGAAGCAACGCCTCCCCCCATCGTAGGTCAAGCGGCTATTCATGCTCAGCAAATCGCAGGACGCGCGGACTATCAAGAAGAAGTGGATCAAGCGATCCGTCGCTACTTCACTTTACATAAAACCGCGCCAGATAAGACCCAATATCGTTGGTTGAAATATGATCTCAATGGCGATGAGCAACCCGAATTACTGGTTCAACTGGATTGGTGCGGTACCGGAGGCTGTACTTTGCTGATTTTCGAGCAGCAAAATCAGCAATGGCAGTTCAACAGCCGTATCACTCTCGTACAAAATCCGATTCACTTAGGTAAACAGACTCAACATGGTTGGCAAGACTTGATGCTCAACGTGCGTGGTGGTGGAGCCACACCAGCGCTACACCGTTTGCAATACAATGGCATTAGTTACCCCACTA
>JBOFIW010000322.1:0-2809 GCA_051650365.1 Vibrio sp.
TGCTTCTCAATGGTGGTGAGGTTAATCTAAAGCGAGCTAGTGTTTAGAAAAAGATGGAACAGAATAGATAAAAGAAGAGCCACATTTATGTGGCTCTTCTTTTTTAAATGGGTTTAACGCTTTAAGTTATGGGTTAAGCTTCATCAATTGTTTTGTACGTTCAACGGCTTCAGTCATTCCTAGGTGTTGATAGGCTTCAAGCTGTATATCTAATGCTTTTCGTGCCGCTTCCGTATCTGGGTAGGTTTTTTGCAACTCTTGAGTGCGATTAATCGCTGCTATCCATGCTTCACGGCGCAAGTAGAAATCGGCAGTTGCTAAGTCGTATTCTGCTAATCGGTTTTTCAATGCATACATACGACGATGGGCATCTTCCGCGTAGGGGCTGTTTGGATAGCGTTGTAGTAGTTTTTTAAAATCCGCAAAAGCCGATTTCACAGGTTCAGGATCGCGGTCACTACGATCGACATTGAACAGATCGTGCATAAAGTTGCGATCTTGCGCCATGTGAGTCAAACCGCGCATATACAATATCCAGTCCATCTTTTCATGGGTGGGATTAAGGCGAGTAAAACGCTCAATCGTCGCTAAACCTAACGCAAGGTCATCGTTTTTGTAGTACGCATAAATCAGATCGAGTTGTACTTGTTCTGAGTAGGCGCCAAATGGATAGCGTGAATCGAGCGCTTCGAGTTTTTCGATAGCGGTTAACCAAGAACCGCTTTGCAGCGCGGTTTGGGCTTCTGAGTACAGCTCGGATGGCGGTACATCTGGCACCACTTCTGGGCTGCTAGAGCAACCAAATAACAGGGATAACGCGAGTAGGCCTGATAAAGTCTGGTATTTCATGTCAGGGTGGAATTCCTTGCAAATCTTGCTTTTCAATAGGTGCGTAAACCGCGCGCAAATCGTTTCGTTACTTTCTTAGCAGTAACAGATACAATGTCGGCGTATTTTTCCATACTAGTGACTATTAGTCTCACGGTTTTTTAAAAAGTTCGATATGGCTCATCAGATTGAATTAACTCAAACAGTAAAAGAGAGCCAGCTTGGTCAACGTCTTGACCAAGCTGTGGCTGAATTATTTACCGATTTTTCCCGCTCACGCTTAAAAGAGTGGTTGTTGGAAGGCAAGATTGCCATGAATGGTGAAGTGGTCACTAAGCCGCGTACCAAAGTGATGGGTGGCGAGGTGATTGTCGTTCAGGCAGAACTTGAAGACGAACAGCGCTGGGAAGCGCAGGATTTGCCACTCAACATCGTGTATGAAGATGACGACATTATCGTTATTAACAAACCGCGAGACTTTGTGGTGCATCCTGGTGCAGGTCAAGCGGATAGCACCGTGCTTAATGCACTGCTGTTCCATTTTCCCCCCATAGCTGAAGTGCCACGTGCGGGTATCGTGCATCGTCTCGATAAAGACACTACGGGTTTGATGGTTGTGGCGAAAACGGTTCCTGCGCAAACACGCTTGGTTCGTGCGCTGCAAAAGCGCGATGTGACTCGTGAGTATGAAGCGATTGTGATTGGTACCATGACAGCTGGTGGCATGATTGATAAGCCGATTGGTCGTCACTCGACTAAGCGTACTTTGATGTCGGTTTCTCCAATGGGCAAACACGCCGTCACGCATTATCGTGTGGCAGAACATTTCCGTGAACATACGCGTCTGCGTTTGCGCTTGGAAACAGGTCGTACTCACCAAATTCGTGTGCACATGGCCTATTTACAACATCCACTATTAGGTGATACCGCCTATGGTGGTCGTGCGCGTATTCCGAAAGGAGCGTCTGAAGAGTTAACCACAATGATCCGTGGCTTTGATCGTCAAGCGCTGCACGCTGTGATGCTAAAATTTGAGCACCCAATTACTGGGGAAGAACTCGAATTCCATGCACCAGTGCCTGATGATATGGTTGAGATGACGCTCGCACTGCGTGAAGATGCGAAGCAAAATCGTAGCGAAGAGTATTAATCATGATTCTCCCCAACTGGAATGCACCTAAACAAGTTAAAGCGTTCAGCTCAACTCGTCACGGTGGTTTTTCACAAGGTGCCTATCAAGGGTTAAACCTGGGTATGCATGTTGGGGATGATCCTGAACTCGTGCTACGTAATCGACAATCGTTGATGGCAACGTCAGCGATGCCAAGTTCACCCATTTGGCTAAACCAAACGCATTCCACGGTTGTACTCAATGTTGATGCTCCGACCGATCAAGTATTGGACGCCGATGGCCTCATTACCTCGACTCCCAACGTAGTGTGCTCTGCGATGACAGCGGATTGTTTACCGGTATTGATGACCAATCGTGCTGGCACCCAAGTCGCCGCCGTTCATGCTGGCTGGCGTGGTTTGGTGAATGGCATTGTTGAACAAACGGCAACAAAAATATCGGGTGATGTTATGGTGTGGCTTGGTCCTGCTATTGGTGCGCAGGCGTTTGAAGTGGGGGAAGATGTTTTCGCCGCTTTTGTTGCTCACCATCCTCAAGCTGAACATGCTTTCACTCCTCGTACACAACAAGGGAAATGGCTGGCGAATATGAGTCAGTTAGTTAAACTGCGTTTGCATGAATTAGGCATTGAGCAAATCTTTGATAGTGGTTTGTGTACTTATCAGGATGCGGATCGCTTCTATTCCTACCGCCGAGATGGAGTGACGGGGCGCCAAGCTACCTTTATTTGGATTGCTGAGTAAGTTTTCATCCATACTCATTTCAAACTACAAGAAAGTTTCTTCAACTTACCTTGAAAATCCCACTCGTAATAACCATCTTTCCTAACGTATTCAATTTATCTCAGAT
>JBOFIW010000323.1:0-2206 GCA_051650365.1 Vibrio sp.
AACAAAGACAGTAAAAAGCCCCAACTCTCGTTGAGGCTTTCTTTCGTAAGATTTTGCAAAAAATCAGTTCAGATCAAACTGCACACCCTTCACTAACCAATCATCTGCCCAAATTTTCAGTTGTTGAACTTGGCGGCCATTCGGAATTTCAAAACTCTCTGCGTGAGTATTTGTCGCCGAATTTTTTGAACCAAGCACCTTTTGACTTCCATCACGGTAAATGAAAGTTAATGCCACCAACTGCTGGCCTCCGTAGTTAAAGTCCCCCGAGATGGCTTTGATGGCTTTGAGATTTTGCAAATCTACCGTTTGCAAAGAGCCGCCCGTTCCACCGACCAACGCATTTGATGCAGTTCCTATCGCATCAATCGCCGCCCCAGATCGAACATAAATCTTGTTGTTCTGTCCAACACGTTGATGGCTTACTTTCCCTTGAGCAAAACCGAGGATGGGTGAGCTCTCCTGCACATTGAAGACATCAGTGTAAGAAGTAATGGTGCGTAGGCTCACCGTATCACTATTTGCTGTATAAAGACCAAGTTCACCGCTTTGCTTGTTATGCCCTAAGATTTCCTTGGTATGCACATTACTCAACTCATCGGTACCTTCATGCCATTCCCAGCGTTGAGTTAAATTGCTATTACAAGGTTGTAAAGCATCTAAGGCTTCTCCATCAAGACACAGTTTGGTATCACTAGCGCTTACATAACGACCATCCTGATCATAAATAAATGATTGTGCGGCATTTTGTTTATCACAGACGCTAGCTTTTAATACCCCTTTTATACCTGCTTCAACACAGCGATTGTTGAAGCTCGCTAACTGCAAATTCACTGGCCGCCCACCAGTAAAGACTGGGTGCTCCCAATCCACAGTAAAGCTTGCTGATTTGGTGATTCGACGACGCGGCGTGCCTTCAAAGCCATGGTAGGACTGGTGTCCGCCGACCACGTAATAATGCTTGTAAGCACCGTTATAGATCGGGCGAATATTGACCGAAGAATCGATCACAAAATCCGTACTTCCAGTCTCTTTCGGAGATGCTTTATAGATCACATCCATTTTTGGCACAAAACTGGCGTAACTCAGTGGACTTATGCGGTTCACATCCACTGGGTATTTGTTTACCCATAATGCATCGGTCGAGCGGTTAAGTAAGGATTCAGCCGTGGCATATTGTTGGCGATTCCACGTAAAACTGACGTTTTGTGCATTTTTTGCATTACGCTCAATCCGATAATCTTGCGTGTTGTAGGTCAACCAACGACTCTGTGTATAGCTTGCTTTTGCCTCTAGCTTCGCCTTCGGGCCATTTTTATCAGCTTCCACTCCACCAGAAACGCCTAGCTCAAAACCTGACACCTCTTTACGCTCAAAGTTGGCGTTGACGTTAGTGACTGGGAAGGTTTTTAAAATCTGCGCTTTGTTATTTAATGCATTGAAGCTAAAACGATAGTCTTGTGCTATCGCATCCGTTGACCACTCTCGGAAGTAAGCATCCAACGTTGCGTAACCCGCTTTGAAGAAACGATAGGTAAGCTGATCATTAAGATGAATCCCCGCGCCAGTGCTGTCATCATCTAGGCTGATGCGCACAATTTTGGCATCCGGCGTGGCGGAACCCACAATCCCATATTGCAACGAACGCTCTAAATTAACTCGGTAAATCAGTGAGATATTGGCATCTTTACAAAATGAACGTTTGCCCTTGCTATTTTTCCACAACCAAGAGTTGTCGAAGGTACATTCTTGATCACTGATTGAACGGTTAACGTTGATGTAAAACGCAACATGCGGCAAGGTGTTTGTTTCACTGTTTGCAGACACTGTACGAGCAACTAAACGAGATAAAGGTGGCGCTTCTAACAATTGAGGATCTACCTCCTCTACGCTATCAAACGGCGTAAATAACAACTCACCTTTATGCTCCGTAACCACAACGAATGTGTTTGTAAATCCAATACCGTAGTTTTTTCTAAACCTTGCTTGTATCTCTTTTAAGCGCTCAGTATCTGTGAGCTGGCTAAAATCGATCAAGATCCGCAATTGCTGATTAATTACCATATCGCGTAATTCAGATAAACTTGGTAGTTGCTGTTCATCTAATTGCCAATCTGCCGCATTATAATATTTAACCGCATGGCTATCAGTAACTCGGCTAATAATATCAACAGCCTCACCAACTGGCTCATTAATATTAGCAAAT
>JBOFIW010000324.1:0-1621 GCA_051650365.1 Vibrio sp.
GCGCACAGCGCAATGCCAAATGGCAATTGGAATACCAACAGGTTGAAAAAGCGCATTTTTACTTTAACCAATTAAGAAGCCCTCGATCCCTATCTCCAACCTCCCTTGTAATGCATTGAACAAAATGTTGAGAGATGGTAAATAGCTACCCAAAAAAGCTCATTACTATGTCATTCGACATTCCTGAAGAAAATGCAGCTTGATTCATATTAAATTCACGAATGCAGTCTATACTTAATTCTCAGTGAATGAGGTTTAACTCACATCTCACTGATTTCACCATGGCATAGCTGCCTTTTCGGTTTGGCCGCCGACCACAAAAACTCGCTCAGATTGAGCGAGTTTTTATCTCTCATTTCTTCTATCCCTGTCTTCAATCCTGCTCTGCAAAATCGCTCAGAAATAGTGAGAAATAGTGAGATAACGGGTACGAATATGCTCAATCAACAAACGCACTTTGTTGGGCGGTTGGCGGGTGAATGGATAAACTGCGTAGATACCAAGTTTTTTGCCGACCTGTTCTGGAAACACGTCCACCAATTCGCCATTACGAAAATCGTGATACACCAAACAGCGCGGTACATAAGCAATGCCATGCCCGCCAAGCGCGGCTTTGCGCAATGCGGTGGCGTTATCGGTCGAAAAGGTGCCGGATACTTTGACTATGTAGTTGCCTTTTGCCCCTTTAAATTCCCAATCGGTCGCCCCCGTAGTTTGATAGGCATATTGCAAGCAATTGTGCTTCACTAAATCTTCTGGCTTCAGCGGCTTACCATTGCGGGCAATATAAGCAGGGGATGCACACACCACCCATTGCGAGTCCAAAATATGCCGGGCAATTAAGCTCGAATCTTCTAAGTAACCGGTGCGGATCACCAAATCGTAGCCGCCTTCAACAAGATCCACAAAGCGATTATCCAGCGACATATCCACCGTCAGACCCGGATGTAGGTTACAAAACTCGGCGACCGCATCAGCCAAAATCAAGTCACCCGAGATGGTTGGAACCGACATTTTGATGTGGCCGCTGATGTTTTCGCCAAATCCCACTACCGCATCCAGCGCCTCTTGAGTGGCTTGCCTCACATTTTTAGCACCGTGCAACAGCGCCTTGCCTGCCTCGGTCAAGGTCAATTTACGCGTTGTTCGATACAATAGCTGTACGCCAAGCTCTTCTTCCAATCGCGCCAATCTTTTGCTAACCACCGAATTTGTAAGGCCATTTTGCTCTGCAACCTTACTGAAACTCCCCAATTCAATCACTTGATAAAACAAAATTAAGTCATCGGCACGCATCTGATTTTGTCATTTTTGGAAACAATGAATTTCATTATTTCCCTATATCCACAAAAAATAAAGCAGTAAATTCACGCCAGATTAACAACCACATCACAACTATAAAAAATCAACAACCGAACTCTTACTGGTTAGCCGTACCCTACATTCTGTGCGCGTTAGCTCATCCCGATTGATGGAGAGTTCAAGGACGAGGAAGTACTCCATGAATGAAACATTGCTCGCATTGGTGGCCTTTTCACCCATAGTGGTGGCCGCTATTTTACTGGTCGGCCTCAACTGGCCAGCCAAAAAAGCCATGCCCGTGGCTTTCGCCCTCACCGTT
>JBOFIW010000325.1:0-4338 GCA_051650365.1 Vibrio sp.
CATTGACGCCACAAGAAATCCAAGCCATTGAACAGCAACTGGAGCAAGTGGTGGAGTCATTGACTCAGTACACTGCGCGCACTCAATCAGTCGATGGTAGTTATGCAGCGTCGTCATCACAAGGCAATGAGAGTGTTTCTTATGTGACTTATCTCGAAGCCACTCTCAGCGAAACGCTTGCCCAAGCGGGCTTTGATACTCGTCCTGACGATAATTTTGCGGAAAAGAATAACGACAACAACATCGAGACTCTCGACATACTGAGCGATCGTGCAAGTCTCACTGTCACCATTTTGGATGGTGGTGATGGGGTAGAAAACCGCTTTGAAGTTCCAGTGGTGACCATTCTCGGTCAAGCCCTTGACGTACGAGATAACCGCATTGTGCAAATCACCATTACTGATGTGAATGGCAAGTCGGTAGTGACCAGTGCGGTTGTCGATAACCAAGCTTACCAAGTGAATGGTGTGAATCTCTCCGGTCTCGCCGAAGGGCCATTGAAAGTGCACGCCGTGATTGCTGATAATTTTGGTAACCAGATTGAGGCGGCAGATAGCACACTAAAAGATACCCTAGCCCAAGTTGGCGTTCAGTTTGATGGCTTTGGAGATGAATTTTACAACCGATTTGAAGTTGGCTCCGGATCGTTAAAAGGAACGGCGCAATATATTGAAGATGGTCAACCGATTACGATCACGATTGTAGATAGTCAGGGCAACAGCATCACAGTAACAACCAGTGTGTTCGGTGGCACTTGGCAGGTCAATAATCTTGACCTGAGCCGTTTAGCGGAAGGGGTACTCAAGGTTACGGCTTCTAGTATTGATAAAGCCGGAAACCCTGCAAGTGCAACGGATACCATAGTGAAAGATACGTTAGCGGCAATCACAGCTGATGTGGTTGATGGTAGCGATGGCGTATTGAATAGCACTGAAAAACATGCGGTTACCCTCAGCGGCACAGTGAGTAATGTCGAAGATGGCCAGACTGTACATATCACGGTCACTGATATCAATAACCAACAAGTTACCTTAACCGCACAAGTCAATCATGGTCAGTGGCAAGTGAGTGGTGTGGATCTTTCCTCTTTTGCTGATGGTGTGGTGACGGTGAGCGCATCAACTGTGGATGTGGCAGGTAACCCCGCAACCACCACGGATACTTCAACCGTGATTGATACCACTGCCCCTACTATTGATATTGATACGCTGAGTGGCTTAAGTATTCTCGATTTTCGTAATGGCAAGCTAACCAGCATTCAAGGTACAACGACGGGCGTTGATGAAGGATTGCCAGTGCAAGTGATAGTGAGTGATGGTTTGAAAACACTCATTTTCAGCGGTGTAGTTGACAGTGCTGGCAACTGGTTAGTCAGTGGCATAGATGTTTCTACGTTAGATTTGAGTAAAACTTGGACGATCAACGCGAGCGTGGAGAATTCCATTGGCAACCAAGCGATGGATGATATGCCAACTATTGTGCTTCCGGATTCGGTCAGTTTTTCGGAAAACGTTATTGGTATTTTTGGTCACCAAACTCATGCGGTTGATATCAATATTGAAAATGCAGAGTTTTCTTTTCATCCGAACCAGACCTTACTGAGCTCAATAACGTCGCAAGGCTCTGCGATTACGGTCATCGTGGCGGCAGATGGTCAGACGTTGGAGGGAAGAACCAGTGCAGGTGTGTTGGTGTTTAATGCTGCGATCTCTGGATCTCAGGTTAATCTCACATTCTATAAGTCAGTTGATCAAGCGTCAGGGCTCAATACACTACAAACGGCGGTGTTGGTTCAAGGTGTGCAGACCGATGCTGATGGAACCACAGAAACGGTTATCGGCCATCTAGCGATTCAAATCAAAGATTCTGAGCCTCTTGTTTTCGGAGATGAATACGAGATGGTGGAAGGGTCGACTTCATCGGGTAACGTACTTAATAACGATATTGACCTAGACGCTTCTTTAGTCGTACGCCAAGTGACACTCAACGGTGTGACTCAGACCATTACCGGTAATCAGCCAGTTACTTTCAATACGGCGGATGGTGTACTAAAGGTGTTCGGCAATGGTCATTGGACTTTTGTGGCGAATCGCGATTTGGATCATACCTCTCCACATACGATCTCTTTTGATTACGTGGCGGGGGATAGTAGCAACGACTATGGTTCGGCCACGGCGGTGATTACTATTACTGATGGTGAAGCAGGGAAGATCCAAAATGGTGGAACTCATGTGACCGAGAATCGGGTTGAGCAAGGCGTGCTGACCGTTGATGGCAGTTTTACAGTCAGTGGAGGGTCAGATAATCCAGATCCCAGCTCTTTGGTGTTTGATGCAAGCACGCTGACTTTGCTAAATGCCTTAGGATTGAGCAGTTCTATCAGTTTGTTGCCACTCACGTACAGCTTAAGTGGTGATGGAAAAATCATTACCGCCCAAGTCGCTGGACAAACCGTATTTACTTTAACGCTGAGTGGTATTGCTAATGGCAATGATGTGGCGGCGAAAGTGCAATTGGTACAAAGTTTACCGTTAAATCATGCGAATGGGCTGAACTCCATTACTCTACCTTTGCAAATCAAAGGAACGGATACTGACGGAACACCCCTTGATTCAGGCCGTTTTGATTTCATCATTATTGATGGCCAAGACCCGAGTATGGCCAATAATACGGCGGTAGTGATTGACGAATCTGCTCTTTCTGGCGGAGCGATAACACAACATGGTTCATTTGATATTCAAGTGGGTAGCGATTACCTGAAGTCAGTTTATATGGATGTCGGGGACCAACCTATCTTAACCAGTGGTGGTGTGCAGTTGGTGTATACCATATCGCCTGATGGCAACACGTTAACCGCATATCTGGACAGTGGTGATGGCACTCCTTCCACGATTCAAGTGTTTACGCTTAGTTTTGTGGAACCTAGTGCCAACAGTAGTAGTACGGTTAGCTACACCTTCACCTTACACCAAGCGTTGGATCAGAGTTATGGAACGGACAGTTTGCCATTTGTGGTTACCGTGGCGGATAAAGATAACGACAAAGCCCAACTGATATTAGATGTTTCGATTACCGATGGTGGTAACGCACAAATCGGAACGGGCACAGTTGAATTGACTGAAGTACCGATCGCGGCAGGAACACCATCTGGGGTAGGTGCGCAAGCGCAAGTTCAAGTGAATGTTACTGCCGCTCATGATCCTATTGTGTATCTTGGCTTAAATGTAGTGGATGGTCAGGCGGTACAAGATAGTGATGGTGTGGCTGTTACTCATAATGGACAAGCCCTCGTTTGGCGTGACAATGGTGACGGCTCTTATTCCGCCGTGCTGAGTAATGGCGACGCGGTGTTCAAAGTGCAATTACCGGACAATTTCAGTTTAGCGGCAGGGCAAACTCAAGCGATTACCATTACCTTGGAACTGTACCAAGCGGTTGATCATCTTGGCACTGGGAAAGATACCGAATTGAGCATTCCAGTTGCGATTACCACAACGGACTCCGATGGAAGCGTGGTTTCCACAACATCCACCATCAAGATTTATGATGGAACACTACCTACGTTAAGCATTACAGGCTCGGTGAGTGTGGATGAAGATGGCTTAATAGGCGATGGTCAGCAGGCTGGGAGTGAAAACAATCCACCCTCGATTGCGATTGTGGAAGGCTCTGATGATGTGGTTGCAGTTGTGGTGGATGTCACGGCTTTTAATGCACAAAACTACCAAAGTGGTGGTAAATCCATCTCTTTAAGCAATGTGGATTCGGATGGCTGGTGGTACGCAAAAGATGCAGACGGCACTGAGGCGTTTCGAATTCGGTTTAACCTTGATGGCACGGTGGAGTTCGATCTCTATCAACCGCTCGATCACGCGGATGGTAATGGTGAAAACAACCTCGCATTGAATTTCTCACTGTCGGTACAAGATGCCGATGGTGATGTATCCACGTCTACCACTTACAGTGTGAATGTGAAAGATGCCGTGCCAGAAGCATGGTCAGATGATGTTGAAATTATTGAAGGCGATACGCTCAGCGGTAATTTGCTGGACATGAACAAAGTGGGTGCTGACGGTGGTAGCATTGTCAGTGTTCTTTACGATGCCGATGGTGATGGTAATAAGGAAACCTATACTTTTAGCGGGTCATCTCTCACCTTAACCCTACACAACAGCTTTGATAATTCAAGCTACGGTACGATCACCATTTATCCAAATGGTTCATTTTCGTTGACGACAAACTCTAGTGTCGCAACGGATCCTAATAGCCCGTTTTTAAACGATAGTTTGCAATTTGTGGTGCAAGATGGCGATGGTGACCAAGTGACTTGTACCGCCA
>JBOFIW010000326.1:0-6089 GCA_051650365.1 Vibrio sp.
ATTGGGGGTGGATCATTTTTGGTTTACTGGGATGCCAAGAAAAAAGCGCTCACCACTTTCGATGGTCGCGAAACAGCGCCACTCAACGCCACGCCTGACTTGTTTTTGGATAGTGCTGGCCAACCAATGAAATTCTACGATGCCGTGGTCGGCGGTCGCTCCGTTGGTACACCAGGCACGGTAAAACTACTTTGGGAAACCCATCGCCAATACGGCAAGCTGGAATGGGCACGCCTGATTGAACCCGTAGCAAAACTCGCCGAGCAAGGATTTGAGGTGAGCCCTCGCCTCGCCACACTCATTGCGGAAGATAAGGAGCGTTTAAGCCGTTTTCCTGCCACCAAAGCGTATTTCTTCAATGCGCAGGGAGAACCACTTAAAGCGGGCACCTTACTGAAAAACCCAGACTACGCTGCCACCCTCAAAGCCATAGCGCAGAAAGGAGCTGCGGCTTTCTATCAAGGGGATATTGCCAAAGACATCATCGCCACGGTGCAAAATGCTCCGGGCAATCCCGGCGTACTCACTCAGCAAGATTTTGATACTTACCAAGTCAAACAGCGTGCGCCAGTGTGCGCGGCTTACCAAACTTACCAAGTCTGCGGCATGGGTTTACCCAGTTCAGGCGGCCTGACAGTTGGGCAAATTCTGGCACTCACCGAGAAGTATGATCTCAAAGGTTGGGGCGCTCAGGATGTGAAATCATGGCAAGTGCTGGGGGATGCGTCCCAACTGGCGTTTGCCGATCGCGGCTTGTACATGGCGGATCAAGATTATGTGCCCGTCCCTACCCAAGGCTTATTGGATAAAGCTTATTTGGCCGAGCGCGCTAAACTGATCCAACCCGGTAAAGCGCTGACCAGTGCGCCAGCAGGCAACCCGCCTTGGTATCATGCGCAACTTCGCAGCCCCGATCAGTCGATTGAACTGCCCTCTACCAGCCACTTTAATATTGTCGACCGTGAAGGCAATGTGGTCTCGTACACTACGTCTATCGAAAACGCATTCGGTTCACGCTTGTTGGTGCGCGGCTTTTTACTCAACAACGAACTGACCGATTTTTCGTTTGCCACACAAAATGAAGGTCGCCCAATTGCCAATCGCCTAGAACCGGGCAAACGCCCGCGCTCTTCGATGGCGCCGACCATTGTCTTGCAAAATAACCAACCCTATTTGGCGATTGGCTCACCCGGTGGCAGCCGGATTATTGGCTATGTCGCTCAAGCAATCATTGCTCATACTCAATGGGGTATGGACATTCAAACCGCGCTCAATCAACCGCACGTGCTAAATCGTTTTGGCGAAATCGAGCTAGAACAAGGCACATCCGCCGAGCAGTTCAAGCCAGCGCTAGAAAGCTTGGGGGCGAAAGTGGGGATCAAAGAACTCAACTCAGGTTTACACGCCATTCGTATTACGGCGCAAGGTCTTGAAGGGGCAGCAGATCCTAGACGTGAAGGGATGGCTATCGGCGAATAGCGCGTTTTTAGACAACACATTTAGCCCCCATCGTGATGGGTTAACACCGCCAAATATAACAAGGGCCTGCCATTGACAAGCCCTTGCTGTTTTGCGCTATTGCAGCTTAAATTTCCCAATTAAGCTTTCAAGCTCTTTTACTCGATCTCCAAGTCCCTTAACATTTTCAGAGCTTTGGTTGGCCAACCGTAGTGTTTGCTCAGAAATATCACTGATCAAGGTGATATCTGCCGCGATTTCCTTCGTTACGGCCGTTTGCTCTTCCGCCGCCGTAGCGATCGAATTCACCATGCTCTGTACATTGCCCGCCCCAGTCACAATACTTTCCAATACCGTGACAGCACCACTGCTCTGCTCGACACCGATATCCACTAAACGACAGCTATCGAGAGTTGCCCCCACCGCCTCTTGTGTTCCTGATTGAATAGATTGAATAATAGTTGCCACCTCTTGGGTCGCTTTGGTCGTGCGTTCAGCCAAGGCTCGAACCTCATCCGCAACCACTGCAAAACCACGTCCCGCATCACCAGCTCGCGCTGCCTCAATCGCCGCATTCAGAGCCAGCAAATTGGTTTGCTCCGCAATCCCTTCAATTACACGAATCACACTGCCAATCTGCTCACTGTGAGAGCCTAGCTCATTCATCTGTGTCGACATATCATTCATCTGCTGTGACACTCGCTGTACACTCTGCACCATTTCGAGAATCACTTTGCGCCCTTGCTCGGCGGAAGCTTCCGAGCTGCGAGCCTCAGCATAAGTCGCTGAACCTTGTTGTGCCACCTCTGAAATGGTTAAACTCAATTCTTCTGCCGCAGTGGCAATCAAATTAGCTTTGTCCGCTTGTGCTGAAGCCCCAGAGACAATCTCAGCACTCACTGAAGTCAAATTATTACTCACCTGTTTGACTTGACGAGAAACGCCTGAGATCGAACCGATCAAAACCACTAAAGACTGTTGCATACGGTTAACCGAATTGGCCAAATTCGCCAGTTCATCCCCCGAAGCATCCTGAATCGCCAGCTGGGAAAGATCTCCTTCTGCCACGCTTTGTGCCATCACATCCAGCTTGGTCAAACGAACCACAATTGAGCGAGCCAATAGATAAGCAATAACACAAGTGAGCAAAGCCGCCGCGACCGAAAGCCCAATGATATTGTTCTCAATCGTGTTGAAAGACAAACCTAAGCCAACTAAAGCTTTATCCGTTTCATTACGTTCACTGAGAGAAACGTCGTCTAGCAGCGCTTCAATTGGCACTAAATATTGTTTGAACAGCTGATGTAACTGCTGTGTATTATGTTCAATACTCTCTCTTCCTATATTGGGTAAAATATCGCGCTCAACGCCAGAGGTGAACAGGGTCATGTAATTTTGGATATCTTCCAGTCGACGATAATCGTTACTCCCTGAGCTTTCTAAGTTAAATGAGGTTTGCAACGCCTGCGCAAACTCCTGCTTATTTTCGGTATAGCTTTGGGTCGCGCCAGTAATGCCCACTACAGCGCTTAAAGCATCACGATAAACGTCGCCAGCTTCATCAATTAAAATCAAGTAAGATACCACCTCCGGAACATCGTCTTGGCGGATTTCATCAGCTACCCGATGCGACTTACTAACCTCAAGCCAAATTACACTCGCCATCACGAACAAAATCGCCAGTACACAACCAAAACCAGCATACAGTTTTTGACTTACCGATAACTTCACAGATCACCTCACCATTAACAACATTTAACTTAATAGTTATCGACTTACACGATTCCACCTTGAGCCACTAAGCATACATTTGCGTATTTTTTTGCGATAAATCTACGTCGTTGATTAATTCATAAATAGACTATAGCCCACCATCACGTAAGAGATATCTCACAAATTAGTAAGATAAACTCTTTTCCTTTTGTACAACAACTGCAACATATAAATACAACCAATTGATTTTAAACAAGATAACCAGATAAAAACAAAAAAAACCATGAGAAACTCGATTTCATTTCCTTGTGCAGGAAAACCAATTAAGTAAGATGTCTCTTGTCGGAAGGATGCTGACACGGATTAGGAAAACACCACGGACAGGTGCTCTTCAGGATGAAGAAGCGGACATTCAGGATGAATGCTCGGCAAGGAAAGCGAAATAGGACATTGAACGGACGCAATCGTTACTAGGATGGTAGCGACAAAGGATGGGAAATGGACACCTCTGGACGAGGCACGGACTGAACATCAGGATGATGACAGGGACACCGCTCAGGGAACAAGTGATGTGAACTCACGAGGATTGTGAGTTGTAATGGAAGACATAGGACACCGCTAGGAAGGCGAAGAAAGGATTGAGCTGACGGATTTCAGCATACTATCAAGGATTTGATGCATGGAGCACCTTTAGTAGCTGGAATGCTGCGAGTAAGACTCTAACCCCGGTGGGCTTGCCCCCGGGGTTTTCTTTTATGGTCGCTTTTACATAGCGAACAAGAGAAACGGCCAAGACACTGCCCCTTTGCAAAGAGGCAATGAAAAGATGCTATGAAATAAAAAGAAGCGACGAAAAGTGGCTTACACCTTCTCTAATCTTGCGTAGGCCGTGACTAACCATTTAATGCCTTCGCCATTAAACGCAACCTGCACTCGGCTTTGTGGGCCACTGCCTTCAAAATTAATGATGGTGCCTTCACCAAATTTCGGGTGACGTACCCGTGAACCCAAACTAAATCCCGTTTCGTTAAAACTCTCTTTAACCACCGTTTGGCTAAAGCGTCCCGTGCTGGTTGGTCGGCTCACTTGCGCCTTCATGCGTACTTCATCCAAACAGCCTTCTGGCAGTTCACGAATAAAGCGTGATGGCTTGTGATACTTATCTTGCCCGTACAAACGGCGCATCTCAGCGTAGGTGATGTAGAGCTTTTGCATCGCACGGGTCATGCCGACATAACATAGGCGGCGCTCTTCTTCGAGACGCCCCGCTTCTTCGGCAGACATTTGGCTGGGGAACATCCCCTCTTCTACACCCACCATAAACACTTGAGGGAACTCCAACCCTTTGGCGCTGTGCAAGGTCATCAGCTGTACCGCGTCATCATGTTCATCGGCTTGGCCTTCACCGGCTTCCAGTGCCGCATGGGTTAAAAATGCAGTCAGCATGGTCATATCCTGCGCTTCTTCTGGCTTTTCAAACTGGCGCGTCGCCGTGACCAACTCTTCCAAGTTTTCAATTCGCGCTTTGGATTTTTCGCCTTTCTCCTGCTGATACATCTCCAGCAAACCAGAGGTTTTTACTGCGTGGTCCGTAAGCACATGCAACGGCATGTCGATACCTTCCTCTTCCAAGGCATTGATCAGCTCAACAAAACGGCTCAGCGCACCCGCAGCACGCCCCGTTAACACCTGGTCATTGAGTAGACAGATACTGGCATCCCACAAGGTGCAACCGCGATCACGCGCGGCAAAACGTATCGTCTCTAACGTCTTATCACCCAAACCACGCGGCGGCGTATTAATTACCCGTTCAAATGCAGTGTCGTCATTGCGGTTATTAATCAAACGCAGATAACTCAGTGCATCTTTAATCTCTTGGCGCTCGAAAAAGCGCATCCCGCCATAAATGCGGTACGCCAAACTCGCTTGCAATAACGCCTCTTCCAGCACCCGTGACTGGGCGTTGTTGCGATACAAAATCGCGCAATCGGTGAGTGTGCCGCCTTGCTCCTGCCAACCTTTGATTTTGCTGACCACAAAGCGCGCTTCATCGAGCTCGTTATACGCCGAATACACCGAAATAGGTTCGCCAACCAAACCTTCAGTCCACAGCTGCTTGCCCATTCGTTCACTGTTATTAGCGATCAGTGTGTTTGAGGCTTCCAAAATGGTTTTGGTGGAGCGGTAGTTTTGCTCCAGTCGAATGGTATTCACGCTCGGGAATTCGCGGGTAAATTTTTCGATGTTTTCCACTCGCGCACCACGCCAGCCGTAAATCGACTGGTCATCATCCCCCACGATCATTACGTTCGACTGTGCACCTGCCATCATGCGTAGCCAAGCGTACTGAATCGCGTTGGTGTCTTGGAATTCGTCGACCAAAATGTGCTTAAAGCGCGCCTGATAATGCTCACGAATATGCTGATTACCACGCAGGAGCTCTAGGGTACGCAGCAGAATTTCGGCGAAATCAACCAAGCCGGCGCGATCACACGCTTCTTGATAAGCGGTGTAGAGCTTGAGATAAGTTTGAGTAACCGGATCAAAGGCGTTGATGTGCGCTGGGCGTAGACCTTCATCTTTTTGATTGTTGATCCACCACGCGACTTGCCGTGCTGGCCACTGTTTATCATCCAGATTGTGCGCTTTGATGAGACGCTTGAGCAGACGCTGCTGATCGTCACTGTCGATGATCTGAAAATCTTCCAGCAGCTTAGCGTCAAGATAGTGGGCACGCAGAATGCGGTGGCAAATGCCGTGAAAAGTGCCACACCACATACCAGAGGCGGTGCCATGCATCAGCTCTTCAATTCGGCCACGCATTTCGGCAGCGGCTTTGTTGGTGAACGTCACCGCCATCACCGAAAACGGCGAGGCTTCTTCCACCGACATCAACCACGCAATCCGGTGCACTAGCA
>JBOFIW010000327.1:0-7469 GCA_051650365.1 Vibrio sp.
TTAATTCACCACTTAAACAAAGTTGTGATCTAAATCCAACTTCATTAAATAATATTAATAGCAGATTTACGCTGAATTTTAAACACTTTGCCTCCATTATCCTAAATTAGCAATAATCGGCTATTTACAAGCACCATGACCACAGGGTCTGCTTAGAATACTTTGCAATACAAAAGTAAAGAATTAGTCAATTATTAATTACTTAACTGATTGAAAACATATATATTCGAGTGGTTTGTCCTTATAACTATCACAAAATGCCAAATTTAGCTATCTCTCTAGTTGGTCATCTTAATTTCTGGATGTTAAGTATATTAAAAAGCGATAAGAAATATTGTTTTCAACCATCAAATCTACAAAAAACTCAATTACATGTCATTTCAAAAAAAATATATAAAGATTAAATTTACAGCTCGAAATTATAAATTTATCTTTTTCAATTTTATTACTTTGTTAGTCTAATTTGGTTGAAAATCAAACAATGGAGATAACAATGCTACGTAAAGCCCTACTAGCCTCAACTTTATCGGCTATCATTTCCACACCAGCACTTGCTCTTACGCCACAACACCTAAGCGAGTTAGGTAAAGGGTTAGATCTAAACTACTCGGTTATAGATAATATGGTTGATGAATGGCGTACTTTTCATGCATCTATTACACTGACAAATACTAGTGGAGCTGAGTTACCAGCAACGGGTTGGTCAATGTACTTCAGCCACATCCGTATGATTAACACTCTTTCTACCAATACAGTCAAAGTCACACACATCAATGGTGACATTTTCAAGCTTGAACCTACTGCTTCTTTCAAGCCATTGAAACCCGGTGAAACACTGGAAATTGGTATCACAGCAGATGCATGGCAAGTTGCTAAGACAGACATCATGCCTAACTGGTATATTGTCTCTGACTCTGGTGATACAGCATTAATCAGCAGTACATCAAACACCATCAATGGCGTCGTTCCAACTGCACCAAGTGAAGAATTACCATTCGTTGGCGAATTTGACAGCCCTGAAAAATGGAAACGCTATAGTGGTCTGACGGATCATTATAACCCATTAACTGCCGCTCAACGTTACGCAAAGAATTCCGATTTAACTTTGATTAACAATGTTCAAGGCGTGATTCCGACACCAGAGCAGATTCAACTAGGTCAAGATCGACTGACTATCGACAGTACATGGACAGTGGTTTACGACAACGGATATCAAGACGTCGCAGAACAACTTGCACTGGAGCTAGGAATAACTTCCGCACCTTGGTCACCAAACCAACGCAAAGTTATCCATATCGGTTGGGGGCAAGTGACACTTAATGGTCAAGCAAAGTGGACTGAAGCCTATAGCCTCGACATTTCATCAGCCAATGATCGCATTGATATTGATGCTGTAGATACAGCTGGCGCATTCTATGCGGTTCAATCTCTATTACAACTCAAAGATGGCAACACCATCCAAACTGCAAAAATCTCAGATGCTCCTCGATTCGCTTATCGTGGGTTGTCTGTCGACGCAGTGCGTAACTTTCGTAGCAAAGAATCCATTTTAGAACTCATTGATCAAATGGCGACTCTTAAACTCAATAAACTTCACCTGCGTTTAAGTGATGATGAAGGATGGCGTATCGAGATCCCTGCTCTTCCTGAATTGACTAACGTCGGATCACGTCGTTGTCATGATCTCTCAGAAACTAACTGTCTGTTGCCATTTTTAGGTGCTGGTCCCAACGGTACCGCAGAGTCAGACGGCTTCTATACTCAAGAAGACTATAAAGAGATATTACGAGCAGCCAACGCGCGCAATATCGAAGTAATTCCTGAAGTAGATATGCCTGGGCATGCGCATGCAGCAATTAAAGCTATGGACGCACGCTACGCAACTTATGTAGCGCAAGGTAATTTGACTAAAGCTGAAGAATATCGTCTAAGTGATCCGAATGACCAAACTCGCTATCTATCTGTACAGATGTTCACTGACAATGCAATGAACGTATGTATGGAATCGACCTATAACTTTGTTGATACGGTCGTCGCATCTTTGGTTGCTCTACATCAAGATATCCAACCTCTGAAAACTTTCCATTTTGGTGGAGATGAAATCGCTGGTGCTTGGAAAGATTCTCCAGTTTGCCAAAGTTTTCTACAAAATAATAAATATGGTATCTCGACGATTGATGAGTTAAGCCAGTACTTTGTTAAGCGGATTTCAGCAATTTCAGCAAACTACAGCTTGGCGCTTGGTGGCTGGGAAGATGGATTGATGCACAACAATATCGTTTACCCACGCAGTCAAATGGCAAACAGCGTGGTTAATGGTAATGCGTGGCAAAATATTTGGGAATGGGGGGTCGCTGACCGTGCTTACAATTTAGCAAATAATGGTTATGGTGTAATTTACAACCAAGCAACACACTTCTATTTTGACCACCCGCACGAGCCTGATCCACAAGAGCGTGGTTATTACTGGGCTCCTCGTTTCACTGACACCCGAAAAACCTTCAGTTTCATGCCTAATGATTTATATGCGAATGCCGACTTTACTCGTGCAGGTGCTCCTATTACAAAAGCGCAAGTGCTAGAAGCGGCTACAGTGAAGACGTTGGAAAACCCTGAAAACGTTCGTGGTTTACAAGGTTCTGTTTGGACTGAAACCATCCGCACTGAAGCACAATTCGAAGGCATGACCTTCCCTCGTGTTGTCGCATTAGCAGAACGTGCATGGCACAAAGCTGATTGGGAAGCTGACGAGCATGCGAATAAGCTTGTTAATGAAGCTGCCCGTAATGAGGACTACAATCGTTTTGCCAACCTAGTCGCGAAAAATATCCTACCAAAACTGGAAGCTGAGGGGATTGCCTTCAATCTACCAGTACCTGGTGGAGTAATTGAAGCAAATACGCTAAAAGCAAACAGTACTTTCCCTGGTTTAACCATTGAGTACTCAATAGACCAAGGACAAAGTTGGCATGTTTACTCAGCAGACGCAGCACCAAAAGTGACACAAGCTCTAATCCGCACAAAATCGGGAGAGCGTCATAGCCGAGCAGCTATTGTTCAATAATTAGCAATAATACCGCTCATTGAGTTAGAAGAACAAATCCCCATCTCAAATGAAATGGGGATTTTTACTTTCGATTTTCTTACTATTTCTTGTTTGGTTTTATCGAAAATCCAGCGTCACTGATAATAAGTGGGGCCGCTAAGAAGGTAAAATACTAGCCAACTGGTCATAAACAGATTTAGAACACTACTTTGAAATGAGTAGTGTTGTCGTCATCCCCAGATCCATTGACCAACCAATAGCTTGCCGTAAGTAAAGTTCAACGAGAGCCCCCAAACGGGTTTAACCTCCCGCTAACTTAACTTTATAACCTTTCGTTTCGAGAAGTGTTTTAAGGATGTCTCGAACATCTCCTTGGATTTCAATGTCGCCCTCTTTCACAGCTCCACCACAGCCGCACTTTTTCTTAAACTCGGCAGCAAACAGTTTCAAAGCTGTATCATCGACATCTAATCCTTTAACAATGGTAACGCCTTTTCCTTTACGTCCTTTAGTTTCACGAAATATTCGGATAATTCCATCACCTTTCGGACGCTCAATTTTTACTTCTTCAGGCTTAATGCGCCCAGTTTCTGTCGAATAGACCAGTGTCATATATTATGTTCTATCTTTTTTGTTGTGCTTGCTGCTGCATCGATCTCTGTCTAGCTACAACATAAGCTTCGATATGTTTTTGAATGGCGATTTTAGAACCTTTAATTAAACGGCCATTAAAAAAGCAATACCACTCATTAGCTTCACCGGTATCATTTTTGATAGTAAAGCCATTGAACTGCTCTTGAGCACCAGTAGATGCTTCCCGTTTTTGACCAATTGATTCAAATTCCTTTGGATCAATAATCGATGCAGTATCACAAAACCAATCAATACTCTTTTTAACCGCAGCCAAATTGCCGCTGAGAACATGATTTTTGATCCTGACTTGCCATACTTCAGCTGAGTTATCTGCTGATTGGAGATTAAAACCCCGATAAATTGCAACAGCCATACACACTCTGTTTTTTTGTTGATATAACCTAAATAATAATTCTATATTTCAGGTTATCAAGTTTATTATCGCTAATTCGTTAACTTACATGGAGTTATCTCTCACTCATTATTACTTTCCCAATCTATTATCACCCTTCAGTGATAAGCATGACACTTCTGAAAGGTGACAACGTGACTAATTGGGAGCTCCTACTGCACCTTTAATAGAGTGCTAGTAACACATTGAGCAAGAAACTCACTGAAACGATGACCATTATGTTCTAGCATTTTGGGGAACATGGAGATCGGTGTCATGCCTGGGAATGTATTTACTTCATTTAGATAGATTTGACCATCTTGTGTTAGGAAAAAATCAATACGCGATAGATGACGCAGTTTCATGTGGATGAAAACACGTTCTGCACACTGCTGAATGAGATTATGTTGCGCTTCAGTTAAGTGTTCAGCTTCAATGACAGTACGAGAATGGCTGCTTGCACTGTATTTTTCTTCATAAGAATAAAAAGCATCTTCTGGGGCAATGACTTCCCCCGGTTTAGAAATGTGCAACTGCCCATTCATTTCATATGCGGCAACTTCAAGCTCTCTTGGCTTGACTGCTTTTTCAACTAAGACTTGTTCAGAAAAACCAAATGCAGCTTCTATTGCTGGAACAATTTGTTCTTCTCGAGTGACTTTATAACACCCTACCGACGATCCTTGACGTGCAGCCTTAACAAAAATACTGCCCCAACTGCGGAATGCTTGCAGAGCTTTCTCTACCGAACTAGTAGTGTTTTGGGTTAAAAATAGGTAAGGCGTATTGGGAATATCTAGTGCGTCATACCATAGCTTGGAAGTAATTTTGTTGAAGCTATTTGAACTAGCCTCTGGCCCACAGCCTAAATATGGAATCCCCGCTAACTCTAGCATTGACTGAATATCGCCGGTTTCACCAGGAAAGCCATGAATGCAAGGAACAACAAAATCAATTGGATAGCTAATCTTGTCACCATTCAGTGTAGCACTGTTGGTATCGAGATAAACTAACTCACCTTGCTCAGAAAACCATCCATCTTTTTTCATCTCAACACGAATAACATTAAATTCAGGAGTAAGAGCGAGTTGTTGTTGAATGTAGTTTGCTGAAACAAGCGAAATTTCGTGCTCAGAGGAGCCGCCACCGCACAAAAGTAGAATAGTTGTCTTAGTCATTAATCTTTCCGTGACACCGAAGTAGTAATTGATGGCTATCATAGTTCATTCAAAATGAACGTACAGTCAATGTTATTGTTTCTCACGAAAACTTCATTTAACTGCTCATAGAACAAACAATAAAGGGGCCTTAGCCCCTTTAGGAAGTGTTAATTTAGTTTATTGAGTGTTGGAAACTCGGAGTTCTTAATTGAATCAATGCTTTTTACGAAAGGTTTCATGGAGCGTAAGTCGCTTGGTAGCATGGAAATGGCTTCAGTGGCCTCTTGGCGAGTGGCATAGTCGCCGAAAAGAACGGTATACCATTTGGTACCGTTAACCATTTTGTAGTTTTCCCAGATCGGTTGTCCATTTTTAGGTAGTTTAGAAGCAAATTGATCAACTTTGCTTTGTGCACCTACGGCTACAACTTGAATCGTAAATCCATAGCGAGGGTTCATTGCTACCTGTTTCGCTGTCGGTGGTGTGATGGAAACAGCAGGTTTTGCCTGCGGACTCATCTTAACGACTTTCTTCTCGTTTTCGGCTGGGGTCATCTTTACAACATTTTGTTCAACGTTTTGTTCAGAAATGCCTTCTGCAGCACCGTTTTCGGAAATGATGGGTTGCTCAACTGTTGCAACAGCGAACTCTTCGCGATGACTTTCTGTCTTCACGTCCGTGGTATAACTACCAGATGCGCAAGCGGTGAGAAGGACGGATAGCCCAATAACTGTGATTTTTTTCATGGATTTAGTCATGCCTTAGGTACAAAGTGCTTTAAATCATGCACATTGAAACCGATAGAATCAAGCATACCGCATCAATATATGCATCTATCCTGTGATTTATGACACAAAGTAACCAAAGCTCATTGTAAACTCGATCACAGAGGCCTTTTCCGGTCCAACAGAGTTCACAAGAATTGGTTACCCTATAGACAGATATTTAATAAGGCAGGCAGAAAATGAATCACTTGAATCAACTGCTTAAACCCAAATCTGTAGTCGTTATTGGCGCATCTATTCGCCCTTTCCGTGCAGGTAATATTGTGATGAAAAACTTGCTTCAAGGAGGGTTTGGTGGCGCAATTATGCCTGTGACTCCCTATTACCCTGCGGTTTGTGGCGTTTTGGCCTACAAAACGATCTCTGATTTGCCCATCACGCCTGATATCGCCATTCTTTGCACTCACGCCTCCCGAAATGTAAGCCTCTTTAAACAATTAGCAGAAAAAGGGGTAAAGCAGGTTATTGTATTATCTTCGGACATGTATTCCTTAGATGCACAGGGAGAAGAAATTCAGCGTCAGTGCATGATAATTGCGAAAGCTTCTCATATGAGAATTTTGGGGCCCAATAGCCTTGGGTTGATCTTACCTTGGATTCAGTTCAATGGTTCCTTCTCCCCAGTTTCTGCCTTAAAAGGGAATATTGCCTTTATTTCTCAATCAGCTGCTGTGTGTACCACAATTCTGGATTGGGCTAATGATAAGGGAATTGGTTTTTCAGCCTTTATCTCTTTAGGAAATGCGAGTGATGTGGATTTTGCCGATTTGCTCGATACCTTGAGTACCGACAAGTACACCGATGCTATTTTGCTTTATGTAGACACGATTCGAGATGCTCGACGCTTCATGTCTGCCGCTAGGGCTGCATCTCGTAACAGAAGGATCTTAGTGCTAAAAGGCGGTCGTACTAAAGCCGGACGTAAAGCCGCGCAAATGCATACAGGGGGAGATGATACCTTAGATATCATTTATGATTCAGCAATTCGCCGTACAGGAATGTTAAGGGTTAACAATACCCATGAACTCTTTGCAGCGGTAGAGACCTTAACGCATTCTGTTCCATTACGAGGCGAACGGCTTGCCATTATTACCAACGGTGGCGGTCCTGCGATCATGGCTGTAGATGCCCTACTCGAACGAGGCGGCAAACTTGCACAACTTGAGGATTCAATTTATGAAAAATTGAATCAAATCCTACCTCAAAGTTGGTCTCACAGTAACCCAGTTGATATTGTGGGAGATGCCGATCATCAGCGCTACGTCGCAACACTCAATATTTTGCTTGAAAGCGAGAACATTGATGCAATTTTAATCATGCACAGTCCGTCGGCCATTGCCCACTCAGAGCAGACCGCACAAGCTCTGGTCGATGCGATTCAAAAACACTCTCGTGCGAAACGTTTTAATATCTTAACCAATTGGTCTGGTGAACTTTCTGCCAAACCAGCCCGT
>JBOFIW010000328.1:0-5096 GCA_051650365.1 Vibrio sp.
CTGAGGCTTCGTTACAAGGCGGTAAGCTCTATCTCAATGGTGTGGAACTATCCATTGTTGGCGGCAAGGTAGTACTCACGGGAAGCCAGTTGGACTACTCCGATCCCCAGTTTGTCAAACCCAATGGTACCTTGACCTATTTGCCTGCACTCAACCAATCCAATACCACCACCAATGTAAGTTTGGCGATCACGGCGATCATCAGTACCGATACTACTCCAAAAGAGCTGCATCAAACGTTAGAGGTATCCATCCTACCTATCGCTGATACTCCTAGTTGGTCAAATAGCCAGTTTGAGTATTCAGCAACGGAAGATACGACCACGCCAATTCAATTTTCGATCAGCGCTGGGCTATTTGATACCGACAGCTCAGAGATCTTGACTTACAAGATCAGTAATATTCCAGCGGGCCTCACCATCACCTTAAATGGTAATCCCATTAACCCCAACAAAGGGTATACCCAAGCTCAGTTGGATAAGATGGAGATCCATGCCGATAAGAATTTGGCAGGAAAATTTACTTTTGATATTGAAGCGATTGCTACCGAGTCGGGCAATGTTTTTGCCGATCCTGCGGATAAAACGGCGAGCATTACTCACCAAGTGACGGTGAATATTAGCCCCGACGCGGATGCACCAACCCTATCGGTTAAAGATATTAAAGGGCTAGAAGATCAGAACATCAATTTAAAAAAATATATTGTCGGCCACTTAACCGATACCGATGGTTCAGAGAACCTGTCATTTTTGATTGAGGTTCAAACCGGTTGGCAAATTCAAGGTGGCGTACTTCTTAGCGGCAATACTTACCAGATTACAGCCGCAGATCTTGCGGCGGGCAATATTTGGCTCGTGCCCAAAGAAGACATTAGCTCTTATACCGAGACTCTAACTTTAAAAGTGACGGCCGTTTCAACGGAGTCAACAATTGATGGCTTGACTCCAGTTCACTCTCAAGCCACAAGCAGTACTCAAACGATCACGGTACACCTCAAAGGTGTGGTTGATGCCCCCACTGTGGTGGATGGGGGGCAAGGCCACTGGCAGTTTGATGATGTCACTAAGGTGATCAGTAATGCGGGTGTCGCGGTAGAAGATGGCTTGATCGCGTTAGATTTTGTGGTGCAAACGACGGACGATGACAGTTCTGAAGTCATTAACCTATTGTTGACCAACATTCCTGATGGCGTGGTGTTGGTGGACAGTGCTGGCCAGCCTGTCGCATTAACGATTGCCTATATCGACCCTGTGACGGGGCCGGTATATCAGGTGAGTAATGCGCAACTCGCTAATTTATATCTCAAACCGATCAAAGACTTTAGCGGTAAAATCAGCCTCGATGTGATCGCCATTCCCACTGAGCCGGATGGCGATTCGGGCGCATTCCCACTCAAGCTAGAAGTCACGATTAGCCCGAAAGTGGATCAGTCCAACGGGCAAGTCATTGCTACGACAGGAATTGAGGATCGCAGCATTGGTTTACATCTTAACCCGAGTATTAACCAAGATATTGACGGTTCGGAAACCCTAACGGGTTATAAAATCACCAGTTTAGATGCTCATTTAACCTTGTACTTTGATGGCAGTCCGATCACGATTCCTGTCGGAGGGTTAGATCTCTCCACGTTTATTGATGCCACATCGCCGACTTTAGCGGATTTATTATCTAGTGGGCGTTTTTCAGTTAAAGCCAGTGAAGATTTGAGTGGGCAATTTTCGGTAGGTATTGAGTATCAAGTGACGGATACGTCACCACTGGGTGCTACGGATGTGAAATGGATTACTGGTTCACTCAGTGTGACAGTTGAAGCACGGGTGGAGCTAGATACGCGTTTAGAAGGTTCAAACGACCCTTACATTAGTCACGATGGCTCGCCAGTTGATATCTCCCACGCGGTTAGTTTTACCGATGCGGATTTGGATGGTTCCGAATACTTAGAATACATTTTGATCCATGTACCATCTGGCTATCAATTGATTGTGGAACATCCTAATGGTGCATCACAAGATGCCGCGGGTAACTGGTTGATCCCTGCCACGGGGCTGACAAGCTCATCAGTGAAAGAGACGATGGCCTACATCTTAAACGGTGCCACCATCTCTAGCGCCACTGATACACCACTGCTTACCATTGAAGTGCTCGCCTATGTGAAAGATGGTGATGATGCCCGCTACATTGACGCCACCTTCCAACTGCAAATTACCGGACATTCCGGTGGTGGCAGTTGTGACCCTGTGGGCACGCCGGGAAATATCCAAACGGGTGATCTTATTTCTCAAGAAGGAACCGATATTGACCTTTCGGGTTTACTGAACACTAATGTCGGCAGTGATCCAGACAATGTTCTTTCTTTTTATATTCCGGCAAGCTCACTCCCCCCTGGTGTTGAGATTTCAGGGGATGGCGTGGTGCCTGAATATGACTCAGCGGGCAACATTGTGGGCTATTCTATCTCTGCTAGCGCCTTAGAGCATTTGACCTTAACCGGTATTGATGAAGATTTTGCAGGCTGTCTGCAATTTACCATTCAAACCATAGAAACTTCACCGTGTAACGGTACATCGGTTACCACAGATCAAACCATCACTATCCAAGTGGTGCCTGTGGTAGATAACATCACAGTATCAAGCTCGGTATCGGCAATCCAAGAAGATGTAGCCACTGATCTGAATCTGCAGTTTTTACTCGGGGATAGCGTGGAAAGTGGTCAAACCATCTCCGGCGAAGGTAATAGCGCTACAGGCAAAGAAACCGTGAATTCGTTGACCGTGTCAGTGACCAATGGTGCAACCTTGCAGGAGATCCCCAACAATACGGGACTGCTGGTGGATAATGGCAATGGAACGTACACCATTACGGATCCTAGCCGTTTGGGCGATATTCAACTCATTCCGCCTGCGCATTTTAGCGGCGAGATATCATTGATGTTTAACGCCAATATTACTGACCAAGCGGATTGTATCAGCCAGACCGATACCCAGAACAAATCCACCACAGTAACCATCACGGTGGAGCCTGTAGCCGATAAGGTCGATTTCATAGCAGACAATGTGCTTGGTAATGAAGACCAATATATCTCGCTCGGTAACCTCAGTGCCACTATGGTGGATAACGACGGTTCTGAGTATATGTCACTTAGCCTCAAAGGCGTGCCGGCTGGGGCCGTGGTGGTTTACAAAGTCGGTTCAAGTTATGAACTAGCTGCCAATAACGGCGAAGATGGTGGACGTTTTAATGGCAATTCAACCTATGAATGGCAGATAGACCCAGCTCGCTTGGCGGATCTGTATATTTTGCCGCCGTTGGATTTCAGTGGTGATATTCCTCTCTCACTGGCGGCGATCACTCAAGAGATCGCCAATGGGGATTTAAACAACTCCAATATTGATTTTGTCGTTGGAGTGAAACCCATTGGCGATGCCGTATCATTTTTGGATGTACCAGAAAGCCTTGCTGGTAATGAAGATGGTAGCGTGCTAATCACTTTGAATGCGGAAAGTTTTGAAACCAATAGCGATGAATTCTTAATGGTGGTCTTTACCGTTAATAGCAGTTCAGATCCTTCAGGATTAGTCGGTTTGGATAAGATACGGGTTGGGTTGCAAAGTGCGAACTTCCATACACTTCCTGATGGGTCAGCGGTGGCCACATTACTTATCCGTCATGATGAATTGGATGAGCTACGCTTCTTCCCCGGTGATGCGTTTGGTGAATTGGATGTGACCTTAACCGTTCGTTCTTATGACCAAAATGTGGTGTTGGGTAATCAAGTTTCGGATCTGGGGGAAGCGAAGAGTGAGCAGATCACCATCACGATCGCCCCACAACCTGATGAGCCAATTCTAACCCTCGATTACCCTTCGATTGTGGCTGAGGCGGCTGGGCATATCCCCCTTGGGTTGCATTTGCAGTTGGTTAATCCTGCTACTAACGAAGAGGGCAAAATAGAGATCTCAGGATTGCCCGCAGGGTTACAGCTGAGCCATGGTACGTTTGAACAAGGCAAATATTGGGTGGATTTAGACGATGTTGCGGATCTGGCCATTGTTGGTGGTTATAACGGAGCGAGTCAGTTTACGTTATCTATTGAACCGAGCGCATCGATCGGCAGCGATAGTGCGAATGCCCCCGCACAACTGCTGACGGTGAACCTGGTGGCCGTGGGAGATAGCACCCTTACGGCAACGGCTGCGAGTGATTTGCTGATCGGTGGGGCAGGGGCAGACACTTTCTTGTTTGAAAGTAATGGTCTTGGTAGTGCGGGGTCGGTAACACAGGATGTGATCCAAGATTTCACGACTCAGGATACTATTGATATTAAAGCGTTACTTTCAGCGGTCACTGATGGCAGTAGTGCGGATGGGCAGATCGATTTGCTCTCCAGTGCCGAGGGCGTGACCTTATCGATCAAACCCAATGGTAGTGATGTACAGCAGGAGATTGTGCTCAAAGGGGTAACCCTAGATGATCTGTACCAAGGCAGTACTTCCGGTATCAGTGAAGCTGATATTTTACAAAAGATGATTGATGACCACACCTTAGTGGTGCAGTAATTCTAAGGTGATAATAGGAAGAGACTTGGACGTTAGGCAAAGCATTATGCAAGAACTGAATCCTGACAACGCATGGTTGTCTGTACTGAAATGGTTAACTCACCATTTCCACTTGCAAGCCCATCCGCTGCAATATTTATCCGGTTTACCCATCGAACAAGGAGAACTGGATAAAGACCTATTTATTCGAGCCTCAGAACAGGCCAATTTACAATTGAGTTTGGTTGCCAGCTCAGCACTTAGCAATGCTAGTTTTCCACTGGTTGCTATTGAAACCCAAAGTAGCCAACCTTGGATTATTAGTGCGCGGCATGATCACCAGTTCACTGTGCTGCACTACCAAACAGGGCAGTGGCATACCTCATCTATGGATGAAAAGACATTACGCCATATGATTGAACCGACGGTATGGCAAGTCAGTGTGGATCACGCACCAGAGCAAGGTTTGTGGGGGGAAGAACCACGAGCTACCGCCCATTGGCTGTGGGCTGTGGTGAAAGAAGTACGGCCTTGGTATCGAGATTTGCTGATCGCTTCTTT
>JBOFIW010000329.1:0-10246 GCA_051650365.1 Vibrio sp.
TCAAAAAAAAGCCTTGCTTGATGCAATGGGTTTAGTATTCCACGAAGCCTTGCAAGACGGGGACTTTGAGTTTCTCGAAGATAAATGGTTGAAAGTCGAAGTGAAAGATATGAACTTGCGTTGGTTTATTAGCTATCAAAACGAGAAATTAGTGGTGGCGGATGCTCCTGTTCGAGAAGATGTTAGCTTTAGCGGTAATTTGAACGATTTAGTGCTCATTGCTGGACGTAAAGAGGATCCTGACACTCTGTTTTTCCAACGTCGTTTATCTATCGAAGGGGATACTGAGCTCGGTTTAGAGGTGAAAAATCTGATGGATAGCGTGGATCTGCAACAATTACCTAAACCTTTGCAGATTTTACTTCACCAGTTGGCAGATTTTGTGCATAAAGGGATGCAAACGCCAAATTCATCCCAAGAGGTTATTAATGCTTATTAGAACTGAAGCGCCTGCCGATATTTTGGCCGTCGATGCGCTGTTGAAAACTGTTTTTCCCACAGAGGCTGAAGCCAATTTGGTGATGGCATTACGTGAAAATGGGCGGCGAACATTGTCATTGGTGGCCTGTGATGATGAAGGGGAAATCATAGGACATGTGATGTTTAGCCCTGTAACCTTGGAAGGCGAAGATTTGAATTGGCAAGGTTTAGCACCGTTGGCGGTGAAAGAAGAATGCCGTCGCCAAGGTATTGGTGCTGAGTTGGTGAAAGAAGGTTTAAGCTCACTAGGAGAACTGGGATACCCTGCTTGTGTAGTCCTTGGTGATCCGGCTTATTATTCGCGTTTCGGCTTTGAAGATGCAGCCCAATACCAATTGCACTGTGCTTGGGAGGTTCCTCAAGGCGCTTTCCGTGTAGTTGCTTTGTGGGAGCGAGAGCTGGACGGTCGACGTGGACTCGTTGAATACAGTCCTGAGTTTTCGGTTTTCTAAGTATCACGCCTCATGAAAAAGGAGCATTTAAGCTCCTTTTTCTCTCTAGCGCTTGAGTCGCCAATCACCTGTTTGTTAGCAT
The DNA here is from genome assembly GCA_051650365.1 of Vibrio sp. Taxonomy (GTDB): domain Bacteria; phylum Pseudomonadota; class Gammaproteobacteria; order Enterobacterales; family Vibrionaceae; genus Vibrio. Next base: position 1,015 of record JBOFIW010000329.1, read on the forward strand.
TGCCGCTCAGATAGGCTGCGAGTAACACCATGCTTTCTTCTTCACACTATTTGTCCGCGATGGGCATTCAACAATGGGAATTGATCCACCCTGAGCGTTTGATGGGGTTTCAGCCCGTTAAACAATCCTTAGATCAAGCTTGCCGACTTTTGTTGGTAGCCAATGAGCCGCCACAAGGTTCAGAAATCCTATTGCTGGAGAGGATCCTCAAAAGCTTTCATCTTGAACTGGCGATGGTTCGCCATATCGCTCCTACGCAGCTCGATAACCTTGCCTATGATGGGCTAGAGTGGATCTGGTTTGCGGGAAGTGATCCCTTGCCACATCAAGCTCAAAAGCAGCTACATTCGCCGCGTTTAAGTGACATTGATGGTAATACCCAATATCGCCGCGCACTGTGGCAACAAATTTGTGCTTATCAAGGAGCCGCATCATGAGCTCACTATTTACTACTATGCAATCTGAGCATTTGGATGCCGTATGGCGCATTGAACGTGTAGCACATTCTCATCCTTGGGCGGAATCTATTGTGCGCGATCTCAATAGCCGTGGGGCTTGTCATCAGGTGATGTTGGTTGATCAGCAGGTCGTGGGGTATTTTTATGCCCAGAATATTGTTGGTGAAGTGACTTTACTCAACATTGCCATCGATCCAGCAATGCAAGGCAAAGGGTACGGAAAACAACTGCTCGATCATTTTATTGAACAGTGTGAGCAGCAAAAGGCAGAAAGTGCTTGGTTGGAAGTGCGTGAAAGTAATCAGCGTGCCTTTCATCTCTATCAGCAAGCGGGCTTCAATGAAATCGACCGTCGCATCAACTATTACCCTGCTGCTAATGGCAAAAAAGAAGATGCGGTTATTATGAGTTATTTATTTTTGTAAGCTTTTAGTTGCTTGCGGTTTGGTTTGAATTTTTCGATAACTGTTACTGATAAATCGCTGTGCAATCTCTTCTGAGCGCAGTGGTTTATCAAATAGATAGCCTTGAAATTGTTGGCAGCCCAGCTGTTTCAGTGTGCTTAGTTCGTAAGTGTCTTCTACACCTTCAGCAATCACTTCTAAGTTCAGTTTTCTAGCAATCGTTAAAATGGTATCTACGATGGCTTGATCGTTATCATCCAGATGCAGCTGACTGACAAAAGAGCGGTCAATTTTCAATACATCTACCGCTAAATGTTTGAGATAGCGTAATGAAGAGTAACCCGTACCAAAATCATCGATCGAGATGCTGATATGGTTTTCTTTTAGCTTTACCATTTTTTGCATGGCACTTTCCACGTTTTCAAGTAATAAACTTTCGGTGATCTCTAGCTCTATACACTCTCCCGTGATCCCTGCTTGGCGTAGTGCATGGTTGATTTGCTCAATAAAGGAGTCTTGAGAAAATTGTAATGGACTGATGTTAATCGCTAAACGCCGAAAATGGGGGGGTAAAATACCTTGTTTTTTCCATTGGGCGTATTGATAACAGGCTTGCTCAATAATCCAATTCCCAATTGACAAAATTTGTCCAGTTTCCTCGGCTATCGGCATAAATACCCCAGGGGGGAGCAATCCACGTTTCGGGTGATTCCAACGGATCAATGTTTCTACCCCGATAATATTGTGTAGCTCATCCACTTGTGGTTGGTAATAAAGCTCCAGTTGATGTTGGCTAAGGGCTTCGTGTAACCCCTTTTCTATTTCTAAAAAAGACTCTACTTGTGCCTGCATTTCAGGTTCATAGAACATGAATCTATTACGTCCACTGGCTTTTGCTCGGTAAAGTGCGGTATCGGCTTGGCGCAATACATCAATGTTACAGTTTCCTACGGAAGGAAAAATCGAGATGCCAATACTCACAGTACAGTACAGTTGATGATCATCTATGGTGTATGGATTAGAAATCAAAGTCAGTAGCTGTTTTGCCATCTCCTCTGCTTTCGTGGGCGATAAATATGGGATCAGCACTGCAAACTCATCCCCCCCAATACGTGCAGAGAGATAGCCATTTTTAGTCCATGCCTCCATCCGCATTGCTACCGCTTTAATCAATTGATCACCAATGGTATGACCGAGTGAGTCATTGATGGTTTTAAAGCGATCCAGATCAAGGTAGAAAAGAGTACCTGTAGTATGTGAATTTTGGGCTGTAATAATCGTATCGCTAAGCTTTTGTAGCAACAGACTGCGATTGGCAAGCCCAGTCAAACTGTCGTAATAGGCGAGCTGATTCAGTTTGGACTCTGCAAGCTCTTTACTTTTCCACATTGATTGGAAAGAAGATGCCAATTCACTGAGTTCATCATTTTGATTGAGTCGTGTTGGTAGTGGGGGACGTTGTGTATCGTTGAGTGAATTGACCCAACCAATAAGCATAGTGATTGGACGAGAGAGTTTTTGGTAGAAAAAGATCAACAAAATGGTGGTTAGTAGGGTGTTACGTAAAAGATCAAATAAGATCACGCGAGAGGTTTTCGCAATAAACTCTTTGGCGATTGAGGATCCATCAATCTGGAAACTGAGCTTACCCACGACGACGTTTGAATTGGGTTGGTGTAATTCTGTGCTAAAGGTTGCGATAGTCGGGGTAAGGTAACCTGCGAGTGCATTCACTAGCTCACTTTGTTTACTAATCGCTCGTTCTTTATTTGTCATGACATCACCAAAATCATCCACTATTTCCACTTTGAAAATGCCAGAATCAAGCATCAAGGTTTCAGCAACTTGTTCTGCAAGGAGGTTATTCAGATGATAGGCGGCTTGACTTGCATTCCCGTAACTTTGCACCAACTTAAAGTTATAGTGCTCTTGCACCTTCCCTTGTTCTTTATGTAAGTCAGATAATATATGGTAAAGACTAAAACAGAGCCCCAACAAAACTGAGACTAAAAAAACACTTTTGGCTTGCTTAAAAGCAAGTGAATGAATCTTTCTAAATTTGGTCATGAGGCTATTTTATTGTGGCCGACTCTCTACAGTTATAGTTCATGTTCATTGATTAATTAATTAAAAACGATATGAGAAAATATGAAATAACGCATTCGTTGCAGTGAAGTTGCTCCCAACGCCAAGATAGGGGAGAATACCGCGCAAATTTGAACCGAAACGCTAGTGAGTTTACGTTAAGCTGACTAAGCACAAAGAGAATCTGTTGATGTCAACTACACCTTATTTCGGCGAAGTGTCTAAACGCCGCACTTTCGCGATCATCTCGCACCCTGACGCGGGTAAAACCACGATTACTGAAAAAGTTTTGCTGTTCGGACGTGCCATTCAGGTAGCTGGTACGGTAAAAGGCCGTGGCTCAAACCAACACGCTAAATCAGACTGGATGGAAATGGAAAAAGAGCGTGGTATTTCGGTGACCACCTCTGTGATGCAGTTCCCGTACGGCGATTGTCTGGTAAACCTTCTGGATACTCCAGGACACGAAGACTTTTCGGAAGATACTTACCGTACTTTGACCGCGGTTGACTCTTGCTTGATGGTAATTGATGCGGCGAAAGGTGTTGAGGATCGTACTCGTAAATTGATGGAAGTCACCCGTCTGCGTGATACGCCGATCGTGACTTTTATGAACAAACTTGACCGTGAAATTCGTGACCCGATGGAGTTAATGGATGAAGTGGAAAACGAGCTGAAAATCGCTTGCTCACCCATCACATGGCCAATCGGTTGTGGTAAAGAGTTTAAAGGTGTTTACCATATCCACCGTGATGAAACGATTTTGTACTCAACGGGTCAAGGCCACACTATCCAAGACGAGCGCATCGTGAAAGGCTTAGATAACCCTGAGCTGGATAAGGCAGTGGGTGAAGACTTAGCCGCACAACTGCGTGAAGAGCTGGAATTGGTACTGGGTGCGTCTCATGAGTTTGATCGTGAGTTGTTCTTGCAAGGTGAACTGACACCGGTGTTCTTTGGTACGGCTCTGGGTAACTTTGGGGTTGACCATATGCTAGATGGCCTGACGCAATGGGCTCCATCGCCAATGCCTCGCCAAGCGGCAGAACGTGTAGTGGATGCGAGCGAAGAAAAATTCAGTGGCTTCGTGTTTAAAATTCAAGCCAATATGGATCCAAAACACCGTGACCGTATTGCTTTCGTACGTATTGTTTCAGGTACTTACAAGCAAGGCATGAAGATGAACCATGTGCGCCTTGGCAAGCAGATCAGCATTTCCGATGCGGTAACCTTCATGGCGGGTGACCGCGCACGAGCAGAAGAAGCCTTTGCGGGCGACATCATCGGTCTACATAACCACGGTACGATCCAGATCGGTGATACCTTTACCCAAGGTGAAACGCTGAAATTTACGGGTATTCCGAACTTCGCGCCTGAGTTGTTCCGCCGTATTCGTCTGCGTGATCCACTGAAGCAAAAGCAACTGCTGAAGGGCTTAGTGCAACTTTCTGAGGAAGGTGCGGTACAGGTATTCCGTCCGCTGCAAAACAACGATCTGATCGTAGGTGCGGTTGGTGTGCTGCAGTTTGATGTGGTGGTATCGCGTCTGAAATCTGAATACAACGTTGAAGCCATCTATGAAGGCGTTAACGTAGCGACAGCACGTTGGGTTGAGTGTGACGACGTGAAAAAGTTTGAGGAATTCAAACGTAAGAACCAGAGTAACCTAGCACTCGATGGTGGTGACAACCTCGCTTACATTGCGCCAACCATGGTTAACCTCAACTTGGCGCAGGAGCGTTCGCCTGAGGTGAAATTCCGCGCGACTCGTGAGCACTAATACTTAGTCTGACTGAGATGAAGGCGTGCCTACTTTAGAGCGCGCCTTTATTTTTTATATCCAGGATAAAAAAGCCGATGAGAAATCATCGGCTTTTTTGTCATCAGGCTTCGGCGGTTATTTTTTCTTTGCCGTTTTTGCTTTGCTTGCGGTTTTCTTTTTCGCGGTGCCTTTATCCGTTGCTTTTTTGGTATCTTTTTTCTTTTTCTTAAACACAGGCTTTTTGTGTTTAGGGCGTAGGCCATCAATAAAGCGCTCTTTCACTTCTTCTTTGATGTAACGCTCAACACGCGCCATCATAGGTTGGTCGTGCGCTTCAACCAGAGAAATCGCGATGCCTTTTTTCCCCGCACGTCCAGTACGACCAATACGGTGCAGGTAGACATCTGCGCTACGTGGCAAGTCAAAATTGATCACATGGCTGATGTCTGGCACGTCGATACCACGTGCCGCAACATCGGTTGCGAGCAGAATGTTCACTGAACCTTCACGGAAACGGGTGATCGCATTGTTACGGCGATCTTGTGGCATTTCACCTTGGATCCACGCGCACGGGATCTGGGCTTTCTCTAGCTCAGCACGTAGGTCAGCGAGACGCTCACGAGTTTTCAAAAACACAATGGAACGTTCAGCTTGCTCGGTCAGGATCTTTTTCAGCAGTTCTACTTTATGTGGCATGTCATCTGCGCGGTGGTACCACTGTGAAATCTTTTTACGTTCACGACGTGGAGGCTCAGCATCAATATGAGCTGGGTTTTTCAACAGATCGGCGGTAAAACCTTCAACACCGCGTCCTTCTAACGTTGCAGAGAACAGCAGTGTCTGTTTACGCCAGCGACACTCTGCCGAAAGACGGTCAACAGTTGGGCCAAAACCCATGTCCAACATGCGGTCCGCTTCATCGAGAATCAACCACTCAATCGCTCGGCAATCAAAGCGTTCAGCATCAATGTATTCCAGCAAACGTCCAGGAGTTGCCACCACGATATCTTGTGTAGTGGCCAGAATATCGGCATGTTCTTGGTACTGAACACCACCAGTGATGGTGAAAATATTCAGGCGAGTGTTTTTGGCCAGAGCTTGAGCCTGTTCTGCCACTTGCATCGCCAGTTCACGGGTTGGCGTTAGAATCAGGATTCGAGCTGGGCCTGCTTTGCGGCGAGGGAAATCGAGCAAGTATTGCAGCGCTGGGATCGCGAAAGCCGCCGTTTTACCTGTACCCGTTGGGGCTGAGGCTAAGACATCGCGACCATCCAGAGCTTGCGGAATTGCTTCAGCCTGAACTTGGGTTGGGCGGCTAAAGCCCATTTCTTCGATCGCTTCAAGCAGCAGTGGATCGAGTTCGAGGTCGGCAAAGGTTTTAATCACAAATAATTACTCCACAAGCGTTGAAAGGCTCTGTCTTAAAACAGGGCGCACATTATAGATGGATCACGCTTTAGATCACATCTTTAATTGCTACATCTTCAGATAAAAATCGCGGGTTAATTGGCGAAACGCCTCACTGTAGCTGTCAGCTTCGCGGATCACCAGTGCAGAATGTTCGGCGATACAAGGAGAGAGATGCAGCTCAAACAATAGACGATGTACTGGCTTGGCTGATGTGGGTTGCACTTGGCAATATCGGCCAAGGTAAAGCCCAGCCTGCTCAGCCAAAGCGATAAACTGATCGCCTTCCGTTTTAGGCAGAATAAAACTTGCTACGCCATCTGGCTCCAATAATTGAGGCAAACATTCGATCAACTCTTGGTGTTTTAAACTTCCAGTGTGGCGAGCGGTGGCTCTGGCCTGCTGCTGAGCCGTTTCACCAGTGTTGAAATAAGGAGGGTTGCAAATAATTGCGGCAAAACGTTGTTCTGGCTGCCAACCGAGAATATCACAGTGTTGGCATCTAATGCGCTCAGCCCAGGGGCTATTGAGGCGATTATGCTCTGTAGCTTGATAAGCACTCAGCTCAATATCAAGTGCAGTGATTTGTGCAGATTGAAAGCGTTGAGCGCACATTAAGCTTAGCAGACCAGTACCACAACCAATATCCAAAATCGAGGCCGGAGGGCTGACAAATGCCCAGCTTCCTAGCAGCACGCCATCAGTGCTGATCGGCATGCCACATTCCCCTTCTTCTATGGCGAACTGTTTAAACTGAAAGCTCTTATTCATTAATTTATTGGTTTTCATCGTAATTTTACTGCCAAACAGGAGTTAAGCGAAAATCTCTTTCATGAAGATGATTGCTAATATTTTATTCTGTTGGTTGGTGAAAAAATAATCTAGTTATATGGTGTGTAATTCTGGTTTTTTATTGTGGTATAGCATATGACACTGCATTATTGTTGTGATTATAAATTATTGTGGCGTTTTTTGCTTTGCGGTTGCGAAATACAGGCACATTCGTCATTATTCGGCCACGCGCTGCTTAAACTTACATTCTTATAAGCAGTGAGATGCATACGCGACATTCATTACATTTATAAATAAGGGTTATCTGTGAAGCAGACGTTAAAACTAGCAGATATTTTAGCTTTAGGCTTTATGCTGTTCGCGTTCTTTTTAGGCGCCGGCAATATCATTTTTCCACCTCTCGCAGGCCAGTTGGCGGGTGAGAATATTACTCCTGCCATGTTTGGCTTTTTGCTGACCGCAGTAGGTTTACCTCTTATTACTATCATTGCGGTTGCGGTCGCAGGCGGTAGTTGGGAGCATCTAACTAAAGATCTTCCGGTTAAAGCATCGGTCTTGATGGCGGCTCTGATCCTGATTGTGATTGGTCCTGCGTTTGCGGCTCCTCGTACAGGACTTGTTGCGTTTGAAATGGCAGTGAAACCCTTTTTCGTTGAGAGCACTCAATTTGACTTAGCCATTTTCTCTGTGTTGTTTTTTGCGGTAGCGATGTTCTTCTCATGGTCGCAAGGCAAGCTAGTGGATTTGATTGGTAAATTATTAACTCCTGCGTTGTTTATTGGTTTGATCATTCTTGCTGTGGGGGTGTTTATGAACCCGCAAGGTGAGATGATTGCCGCGCAAGGTGAATATCTAAGCCAACCGCTGACCAAAGGTTTCTTGGAAGGCTACAACACCATGGATACGTTTGCGTCTTTGATGTTTGGTATCTTGATTGTTGATGCTCTACGTAGTAAAGGCATTACCGATCGTGCGGCAACTACACGTTATCTGATCACTTCTGCGTTTATTGCAGCGATTGGTCTAGCGCTGGTTTATGGCTCACTGTTTTACCTTGGCGCAACCAGTTCAAGCGTTGCGGCTGGTGCGAATAATGGCGGTGCGATATTAAGTCAGTACGTAAAAGCCTTGTTTGGACATAATGGCCAATTTGTCTTATCTGTAATTGTGATGCTGGCTTGCTTGACCACTGCGGTTGGCTTGATTTCAGCGTGTTCAGATTTCTTCAGCAAGCATACGTCACTGTCATACAAAAAGTGGGTAGTGATTAATGGCGTTGCTTGTGGGGTAGTTGCGAATGTTGGCCTAGCACAACTGATCACACTCTCTATTCCTGTACTGTTTGCTCTGTACCCTGTTGCGATTGCACTGGTGGCCCTGACCTTCGTACGTCACAAACTACCGAATCCTCGCATTGCTTACCGCGTTGTACTATCAGTTTCTCTGCTGGTGGCATTGTTGGATGCAGCGAAAGTGGCGGGCTTTGATGTTTCAGCCTTCGATTTTCTACCTTTCTTTGAATATGGTATGGGCTGGCTATTGCCAACATCAGTGGCACTGATCTGTATGTTCTTTATTTCAAGAGCAACGGCACCAGTTCTAGAAGAAGAGTTGGCATAATACTCCTTCCAACAGAATTAAGCGAAAGCCTTGGCTTTCGCTTTTTTTATACCTATCTTTCGGCATTTATTCTGATGCCTCCTGTGGGATAGAGTATTTTTTCCTGTATCTTCATCACATTTTTCAGTAGAATTCCGCGGTTAATTTCTATTCATAACTCGTAAGCCAACATGTTTGAAATCAATCCTATTAAAAACCGCCTGCAGGATGTGTCTGAGCGCACAAATATCCTGAGGGGGTATCTTTGACTACGATGCTAAGAAAGAGCGTCTAGAAGAAGTCAATGCCGAATTAGAACAACCAGATGTCTGGACCCAACCTGAGCGTGCGCAAGCACTAGGTAAAGAGCGTTCAGCTCTAGAAGTGGTTGTTGATACTATCGATCAACTGGATCGCGGTGTTGAAGATGTCGAAGGCCTGTTAGAACTGGCCATTGAAGCTGAAGATCAAGAAACTTTTGATGAAATCGGTCCTGAATTGGACGAATTAGAAGTTAAGCTTGAACAGCTCGAATTCCGCCGCATGTTCTCTGGCGATCACGATTCTTCAGATTGCTACCTTGACTTACAAGCTGGCTCTGGTGGTACAGAAGCGCAAGACTGGACTTCTATGCTACTGCGCATGTACTTGCGTTGGGCTGATGCTAAAGGTTTTAAAACTGAAGTGATTGAAGTTTCGGAAGGCGACGTAGCAGGATTGAAATC
>JBOFIW010000330.1:0-6471 GCA_051650365.1 Vibrio sp.
AACCGCTGCGCGATAACTTTTACCGCGCGGTGCTGGATAACGATATTGGTACCAGTGAAGCGCAGCACCTTGACCCGAATAGCTGGATTGCACGTTGGCATGCAGCGGGCTTAGATAAGCTACGTGTGGAATGTGAGGATCTGCGAGCCACCACCTTGACTGAGGGCATTGAAGTAGCAGTCGATTTCGCCCATTACCATCAGCAAACGTTAGCACTTCGTACCCGTTGGCGTTACCAACTCTTCGGTGATTCACGAGTAGAACTGAATGTTGAGGTGATGCTGTGTTCTGATTTACCGCCGCTGCCAAGAGTGGGGTTAACGCTTGCATTGCCAGTGACAGAAACCCCAGTGTTTTGGTTTGGTCGTGGCCCGCATGAGAACTATCCGGATCGTTTGCAAGCGGCCTATGTGGGGCGATATACCGCTACTGTGGATGAGCTGCATACACCGTACATTTTCCCGAGCGAAAATGGTTTGCGTTGTGATACTCGCCAGCTACAAGTGGGCGTTTTGGTGGTGGAAGGGCATTTTCACTTCTCGCTCAGTCGCTACTCACAAGCGATGTTGGATAAAGCGAAACACAGCAACGAGTTGGCAGTGGGCGATAAGCTGTATCTCAATCTGGATGCGCAGCATATGGGCGTGGGGGGCGATGATTCGTGGAGTCAAAGTGTACACCCTGAGTTTTTGCTCACTCAGCCACGCTATCAATATCAGCTCACCTTACGTGTGAAAGCGTAAGCAAAAGAGAGCCTTAAGGCTCTCTTTTTTGTGCCACGCTGTCGCGGCGAACGATGGTGGGCGAAAAGATCATCGGATCATTTTCACGCGGCGCATCGGTTGCCAAGGCAAGCGCTAATTGAGTGGCTTTTTCCGCCATCAGTTGAATTGGGTAACGCACGGTCGTCAGGCGTGGACGCAAGTAGCGCGAAATCAGAGAATCGTCAAAACCGATTACCGAGACATGTTCAGGAACCGAATGCCCATTTTCCTCAAGTACCAACAGGGCTCCGGCGGCCATATTGTCGTTGTAAGCGACCACCGCGGTAAAAGGCAGCGATTTCACTAGCAGGTTGGTCATTGCTTGTTCGCCGCCTTCATTGTCAGGGCTAGCGGTTTCAATGTAGCTGCTGCTTAGGGTGATGCCATGTTCGTTCAAGGCTTGTTGATAGCCCGCAATACGCTGATCGGCATCCTCAATTTGATGAGAGGAACTGATGCAAGCAATGTTTCTATGCCCTTGACGGATAAGGAAATCGGTTGCTAAATAAGCACCTTTCTGGTTGTCGAGTGAAATACAGCGATTAGCAATCTGTGGAATATGGCGATTGATCAACACCAGCGTTTTTACCTCGTTGGCGTACTCAATCAGCTCCTCATCGGGAAGCGCTTTGGAGTGGATGACCAGCGCATCACAGCGGCTGTTGATGAGCAGTTCCAGCGCGCGGCGCTCTTCTTCCGCTCGATGATAGCCGTTGCCGATCAGCAAATGTTTTCCTTCGCGGTGGGCGACAGTATCGACAGCTTTGACTAAAGTTCCAAAGAAGGGATCTGAAACATCGCTGACCAAGACACCTATGGTATTAGTGCTTTGATTGACTAATGCACGCGCGGCGGCATTCGGGCGATAGCCGAGTTTGTGCATCGCACTGGTCACCGCATCAATCGAGGCTTGGCTGGCTTTGGGGGATTTGTTGATGACGCGTGAAACCGTTGCCACAGATACACCAGCTTCACGCGCTACGTCTTTTATGGTTGCCATAAGATTCCTTCTCTATCACAGGCGCAATAGTAGCGCTCTCTGTGAAAACAGCGCAATTGTAACTGAGTACATAAGAGTGAATTGTGAGCCATGACGCTTGTTCAACAGGGATTGGCGTAAAGTGTAAACGTTTTTAATGATTAAGAAGGATAAGAGTTATGGACTCGGCGTTTTTAACGGTAGGGTACGATGATTTTGCGCGGCTGGATTTACGCATTGGCACCATTGTTGAGGCCAAGCTTCATCCTCGTTCGACCCGCAACTATATTGTGCAGATTGCGCTGGGAGAACAGATGTTACAAGCCGTTACCGCATTAGCGCCTTATTACTCGGCAGAACAATTACTTAATCAACAAGTGGTGGTACTGTGCAATCTTAAACCGAGCTTAGTGGCTGGTGTAGAATCCCATTGCATGCTGCTGTGCGCGGAAACGCAAGATGGGGAAGAGAGTGTATTGCTCACCCCACAACGTGTTATCGCCAATGGGGTGAGAATCGTTTAGCGTACTGCGGCAATCAGTTGATCAATCAGTGAATGATGTTCGGGATTGACGCCTGCTAAGTTGCCATATTTTGGGGCATGGCGGTCATTGTCTAACGGATGCTGCCAGCCTAAGGTTTGCTCGACAAATTGCCGTGCAAAGGCTTCGGAAAACTCTAAGCAGCCACTGAGCACGGTATCCACATAGGTTTGCACAATTGGGGTTTGTGAACAGGGGGTAAGATGCTGATTGGTAACGTAAATCCAAATTGGTTGTTCAGGATCAAAATGCTCTTCGGTGAGTATGCGATCAGCGGTTAACGCGATGCGCTGATAACCGCGCTCACGGCGATCAAACTCTGCTAACGCAACCTCATCAATTTCCAACAGCACACCATTAATTTGCCCATCGCCTTGATGAACCGCTAATGGTGAAAGAGTGTAACTGTCATCAATCTTGCCAAAGTAACGTACCAATCCCGTGGCGTTAACTGGAATAGCTCGCCCTGTTTGGCCAGTTAAACGGCGTGAGGCTGAATTGATGAGGCTTCCATAGCCAAAGATATACATAATGAAGTCCTGTTACGATTTAGGCTTTATTATCAAAAAAGCGCAGACGGCGCAAAATCCAGAATTCTAAACCAAAAATCAGTCCAAGCCCTGAACAAAATAGCCCAAAGGCAATGGGGGATTCTGTACCAGGAATACCGCCAACGTTCACGCCTAATAATCCCGTTAAAAAACTGGTCGGCAGGAAAATAGCCGCGATCACCGAAAACAAATAAGTGTTCTGGTTCATTTTCTCAGCATGATATTGGCGCAGCTCACCTTTGATGATTTCCAGCTCACTCAAGAAGAAGTCCAAGGTTTCGTTAATGCGTGTCACTGTGTTGACACTGTGGCGCAAACGTAAATGTTGGTTTTGTGCGGGGGCAACTTCTGAATTGAGATAATCATCCAAAGCGTATTGTTGTGGCTTAATAAAACGTTTGAGTTTGAGTAGAGCTTTGTGGGTTTGCATGAGCTCGGTACTCAATTCTAATTCTTCATCGAATTGAGTCACTTTATCTTCGATTTGATCGAGATAGACGTCAATGTTCTTGTTGAGTTCATCCACCACGCGCACGATCAGTTCTGCCAGCTGCGTTGGACCTTGGCCTTGTTCTAGGGCTAAGCGTATGGTGCTAATCGCTTTCGATGGTGTCTTCCGTGTTGAGATCAACGCGCCGTGATAATAGAGAAAACGCACACTGAGCATGTCTGCGGGGTCTGCGTTGTCATTAAGGTTAACGCCTCGCAAGATCAGCAAAAAGTTGTGTTCATCGTATTGCTCAAACAGGGGGCGAGTATCTTCAGCCAATAGGCTGTCTACTATTGACGCAGGAATGCTTTGTTCAACTAACCACTCACGCAGCCCTTTGGCATCGCGTTGGCAGTGATACCAATCACCTACTTGTAGTTTTTGTAGTTGAGCTGGGTAGCGTTGTGGGGTCGAACCCTCGAAACGCCAGTGATCGATGATAAACTCCATAGTTATCCTTGTTTATAAAACTTTAATAGCAAGAAAGTAACAATGGAGCGATAAAGAGTCAAAGCCCAGAATCTATCTGGGCTGAGTTTAGAAGAGGCTAGACGCTTAGAACCCACGCATCTGAATGCGGCGTAAGAACTCGGTCATGATGCGATCGTAGAGCAGATCGCCCAAAAAGGCGTCTTCCACATGATGGTCAATACTTGGATTGTCGTTCACTTCAATCACATACACTTGGCCATCAATCTCTTTGAGATCCACACCGTAGAGGCCACCACCAATCAGGTTTGAGGCTTTCACTGCCACATCAACGACATTTTTTGGCACTTGTTTAAGATCGAGAGTCTCAAAGCCGCCCGCTGTTACTCGACCACTATTGTGGTGCTGGTAAATCTGCCAGTGGCCACGGCTCATCATGTACTTACAAGCAAAGATCGCTTGGCGATTCATTACCCCGATACGCCAGTCAAAGTCGGTCGGCATAAAGGCTTGCGCCAAAATCAGCGCACTTTTCTCAAACAGGGTGCCGGCTTCTTTCTCCAGCTCTTGCTCATTGCGCACTTTCACCACACCGCGCGAGAAAGCACCATCAGGAATTTTCAGCACCATTGGGAAATCCAACTGCTCCATCAGTCCGGTTTTCCACTCAGGGTCAAAACTGCGGATGATCACGCTCTTCGGTGCGGGTACCTTGTTGGTTTCCAGCAGCTCAGTCAAAAACACCTTGTTGGTGCATTTCATGATTGATTCAGAGTCATCCATCACCACTAAGCCCATCTTCTCGGCCGTTTTCGCAAAGCGGTAGGTGTAGTTACTGATGTTGGTTGTCGCACGAATAAACAGACCATCAAATTCCCCCAAACGAGACAAATCATCCGGTGAAATGGTCTCCAAGTTCATACCTAAGCGGTTGGCGGCGCGGTGGAAACGTTTGAGCGCAGAAGCATCAGAAGGAGGCATCTTCTCTTCTGGATCAACCAACATTGCGATGTCGTAACGGTACTTCTTCTCTTGTTTTGGACGACGCCACACCTTGGTGGAGAACATTTCCAGTGACTCAATAAAGAAATCCTGCTCTGGATCTGCTAAGTCTTGGAAAGGGAATGGTGCGATTTTGATGATCTGCCATTGCCCTTGGTATTTGTGCATTTCCAGTTCAATTACTGGCACCATGAACTGTTCAAATAGGCGGCGTGCCAGTTTTTCTAAGCCTTTTTGTGGAGTACGGCCAAAGTAAATTTTGGTGCTGATTACGTCTGTGCCGCTGCTCAGCTTGTGCATTTTGATCAGGCCGGAAGAAAGGAAAAATGGTTGATTAATATCATTAATCGCCATCACGCGTGGGATAACACGATGACCACGGGCTTCGGCCATCAATGAAACATAATAACCGCTGCTCATATAGTCGTAATCACGACACAGGTTCACCACTTGCACACTGCGGTGGTTGAATTTCCAGTCGGTAGCCAGATATTGGTCGACGCTAACGACTTGTTCTGAAGGGAAATATTGTTGCCAGTCACTGGCTTGGTCTGTCACGATTAAAAGGTTAGCCATCGGTATATTCTTCCTATTGCAATAGGTCTATTATTGGAATCGCAATCTCGTCAATCCACTCATTATTAAGGATGTTGAATGGACATTCGTCGTGCTAACAGCGCTGATCTCAATGCGCTCAATACGTTAGAACAACAGCTTTTCGACGGAGATAAAATCTCCCCTCGCCAAATGAAGCGTTTTATACATTCCGACCATGCAGCCTTGTTTGTGGCAGATGCTGGCGATCAGCTGGCGGGATATGCATTACTTCTATTTCATCAAGGTACACAGCTATCAAGGTTGTATTCGATTGCCGTAAAACCTGAATTCAGAGGACAGAGGATTGCTCAGAGTTTAGTCGAGCAATGCGAGCGATCAGCTCTTGATCAAGGCTCGACTACATTACGGCTGGAAGTTCGCGAAGACAATACCGCCGCACTAAAATTATATGAAAAGATGGGCTATAAAACCTTGAAGTTGCTCATCCATTACTATGATGACCTGTGCGATGGGCGCAGAATGCAAAAACGTTTACTTCCACAAGAGTCTAAGGTCCTGCTGCCAATGCCTCTTTATGTGCAAACCACACCTTTTACTTGTGGTGCGGCTTGTTTGTTGATGAGCTTTTCTTGTCTAGATAAAAGCTTTGAGCCGAGCCGTATGCAAGAGATGCAGTTGTGGCGTGAAGCAACGACCATTTTTATGGCGGCTGGTCATGGTGGTTGTAGTGGGCAAGGCTTGGCGCTTGCTGCGGCGCGGCGTGGTTATCATGTTGAGTTATGGAACCAATCAAAATCCACGCCGTTTATTGATAGCGTGCGCGATCCAAACAAAAAACAAATCATCGAATTAGTCCATCAAGATTTTTGCCAGCAACTGACTAACCAAGATGTGACTACGATTGATGCACCGCCATCGCAAGCGCAGTTAGAAACATGGGTAAAGCAGGGGGCTTGTGTATTGTTGCTGATTAGCACTTATCGCTTTGATGGTAAGAAAGAGCCACATTGGATTGTACTCAGTGGCTTGAGTGATAAATTCTTCTTTTTCCATGATCCGCATGCCGAATCAGAAGAGCATGTGGTCGGCTCTGGCTATATCCCGGTGGGTAAAGCAGCACTGTCGCAAATCATCGGCTTTGGCAAGCAGAAACAGA
>JBOFIW010000331.1:0-1922 GCA_051650365.1 Vibrio sp.
TTTTCCTTCTTGCAGCACTGCTGTGGGTATTGGAACCGGTTCCTGTTTTCGCCACTTCGATCCTGATCATCGCTCTAGAACTGATCATGATCTCCGATAAGGGCTTACATGGCTTTCGAGTGCCCGATCCTCAGTATCCACTCGGTGATCTCCTTAAATACACCGATATTTTCAGTGCTTTTTCCTCTCCCATTATCATTTTGTTTATGGGTGGGTTTGCTTTAGCCATCGCGGCATCTAAATACGAATTGGATAACAACCTAGCACGAGTGTTACTCAAACCTTTTGGCCACCAACCTAAGTACATCATGCTGGGGTTAATGCTGATCACCTCTGTTTTCTCAATGTTTATGTCCAACACTGCGACCACTGTGATGATGTTGGCGCTGCTTGGCCCTATTGTAGCCTCTGCACCCAAAGGGGATTTAGGCATCAAAGCTCTGGTGCTGTGTATTCCGATTGCGGCCAACACAGGGGGCATAGCAACCCCGATCGGCACGCCACCTAATGCCATCGCACTACAGTATCTAACGGGCGAAAACAGCATTGATTTTCTGTCATGGATGATAATGGGCTTACCTTTCGTACTGGTACAACTGACGATTGCTTGGTTCTTACTGCAAAAACTTTTCCCCTCCTCACAAGCCACAATGACCTTGAAACTCAAAGGCGAATTTCAACGCGGCTGGCGTGCCATACTGGTCTACATCACGTTTGCTTTAACCATAGTGCTGTGGATGACCACCACATGGCACGGCATGAATACTTATGTGGTGGCGATTATTCCACTGGCCGTGTTCACCCTCACGGGCATCATGGGCAAAGAAGAGCTGAAACAGATCAACTGGGATGTGCTTTGGTTAGTTGCCGGCGGGATCGCGATTGGTATCGGCCTTGAACAGACGGGACTCGCGCAAGCTTTAGCGCATGCCATCGACTATCAATCTCTCTCACCTATGCTGATTGTGATTGCCCTTTCACTGGTGTGCTGGCTGATGGCCAACTTTATGTCTAACACCGCCACCGCCAACTTGATCATGCCGATTGCCGCCGCAATTGGCACGTCGATGAGTAGCCTTGAGCAGGTCGGCGGCCTACAGGCGCTATTAATTGTGGTGGCTTTTTCCGCTTCACTGGGAATGATTTTGCCCGTTTCGACACCGCCAAACTCACTCGCTTACTCAACGGGGCTTATCGAAAGCAAAGATATGGCCAAAACTGGCTTAGTCATCGGAGTGATTGGGCTTGGCATCGTCTATCTGATGGTGTTCCTACTCGGATAAATTTCCTCTTCCACTTCTCCTCCACACCTTGTCGTCACTGTTGATACGGCAAGGTGTGAGCCATCTAATCGCACAGAAATTGGTTTTGTTTTCCTGATTGCTTAATGGCATATTGAGTGCCCTCACAACTCCCAACTGCAAGGATGACGCAATGGGTTACGAATGGCTGGCACTTGCCGCAGCCTGTCTTTGGGCTATCGCCAGTTTACTTTCTATTACACCAGCGAGACACCTCGGCTCTTTTGCTTACAGTCGCTGGCGTATGGGGTGTACCTCCGTCATCTTAACGACCATTGCCCTATTCACTGGAGGTTGGTTAACCGTACAAAGCAGTGCGATTCTAGCCATGATGTTGTCTGGTTTGATTGGGATTTTTATCGGTGACACCGCGCTTTTTGCTTGTCTAAATCGCATGGGGCCAAGACAGTCCGGATTACTCTTCTCCTGTCATGCGGTGTTTTCTGCCGTGCTTGGTTATTTCCTGTTCAGTGAAAGCATGACCGAGCAAGAGCTATTTGGCTCAACCTTAGTGTTTAGCGGCGTTTTGATGGCCATTTTCTTTGGTCGCCGCGGGCAAGCAGGGCCAAGTTTGGATAGCATCAATGGCAGCGTTTGGGTTGGGATTGGGCTAGGATTAAC
>JBOFIW010000332.1:0-4354 GCA_051650365.1 Vibrio sp.
TACGGCGTGGCCGCCGATCACTGATTTACAGCTTGATCTGCTGTTTGAAAATGATGCCATGTATCTAGACTCACGCTCAGCCACCTTGATGGATGTGACCGCAGAGCGAATCACGGGGCGTATTCCTGAATTGGCCGAGCTAGGCCATATCGAAATTGAAGCGGTGGCGAGTGCCAAACAAGGTAATGCGATTCGCAACTATATGATGGCAACACCTTTGGTGGATTCGGTTGGGGCGGCGCTCACCACGATTCAAGTCAAAGGCCCTGTGCGTTCCGAATTTCAGCTCAATATTCCGTTTCACAGTGGCGCAGAGCCACGCGCGTGGGGTTTTGCTGAACTCAGTAATAACTTGGTGGATATTGATACCCCGCCAATGAGCCTGAAATCCGTTTCGGGAAAAATCGAATTTGATAATGACCACGTCAGTGCCGCTGGCCTTGATGCACGCTTGCTTAAACAGCCGGTGGCGATTGATTTTAAAGGTGAGAATGCCAAACGTGGTTATGCGGTCAGTATTGATGTTCTCGGAGACTGGGAAGTCAAACCGCTTATCCCCTTTGTGGGTGAACGTTGGTTGAGTCGAGTAAAAGGCCATGCACCTTGGCAAGCGAGTGTTGATATTCAGCTCAATGATGTCGGCTTTACTTATCAGTTGGATGGTAAGGCGGATCTGAGAGCGTTAGAAAGCCGTTACCCATTCCCGCTGAAAAAAGCGCTCAAGGTGAAAGGGCAAGCACGGTTACAAGCCTCTGGTAATCAAGAAATGGTTTCGGCTCGACTACAACTGCCACAGGCCAAATACCAAGCAGAAATAGATCTGACGCCTAAAGTGCCAGTGTTAACCGCCAGTAACTTAGTCTTGGGACAAGGCAGCTTTAAAATTAGCCCAGTGGTAGGGCATCATATGCAACTGCGCAGTCAGGCCTTTAACCTTGATGAGTGGTTAAATATCGTCAGCGAAAAACCGACATCGAAAGCCAGTAAATCCAAGCTTGCCAGTTTAAATACTCCAGAGATTCCGGTACCAGAGCGCATTGAAGCGGTGGTAAAAGAACTGATACTGGGGGGCTTGGAGTGGCATGATGTAGATTTGAATGCTCGACGTAAAGATTTAGGTTGGCTGTTGAGTGTCGATAGCCAAGAAATTAAAGGGCAGGCCAACTATCTTGAACCTTATGATTTAAGTATCGGTTTGGATCGGTTACATCTGTTTTTCCCTCAGTGGGAAGAAGAGGATGGCAAGCCGCTATTGGTTGATATTGAGCGCCAGAAATTACCTTTGATTTCGGATTTTGATCGTAAGCTTCATCAATGGATGCCCAATCTGACTTTGACCATCAAAGATTTTTGGTTACAAGGATATAAAATTGGTCAAGCCAATGTCGATTTTCAGCGTCAAGGTAATACGCTGCTGTGGAAAAGTATCGACTTCAGCAGTGGGAGTAGCCAAGTCCATCTAAATGGTACTTGGACACTGAATGATAAACAGAGCCATACCGAGCTGAATTTGGATATGAAAGGGGATAATAACAGTGACTTGATGGCGCGCTTTGGCATCAGTTCTGGCATTCAACGCGCACCCTACGAAATCAACGCACGTACTCAGTGGAATGGTGCACCTTGGTCGATGCGCGTTGATACTTTACAAGGAAAAGTGGATGTTAAGTTGGGTAAAGGGATGATTTCTGATGTCAGTGGTGCCGCACGGTTATTGGGTTTATTCAGCCTTGATTCGATCATCCGAAAAATGAAACTGGATTTCAGTGATGTGTTTGATAAAGGGATGGCGTTTGATTCGATCAAGGGTAGTGGTGAAATTTCGCAAGGGGTGTTTGTCACTAACAACATCAAAATGGATGCAGTGGCAGGAGAGATGACGATCAAAGGTCTAGCCGATCTCAACACTCGGACTGTGGATGCAGAAGTGAATTTTGTGCCAGATATTACCTCAGGAATTCCAGTTTTGACGGCGTTTGCGGTAACGCCTCAAACCGCGCTGTATGTATTGGCGATCACAACGGTAATTGCTCCTGTGGTGGAAGTTTTCACTCAGGTCAACTATGAAGTTAAAGGACCGCTCGATTCACCTACGGTGAAAGAGCTTTCGCGTAGCAAAGGTGAATTTAAGTTGCCGGAAAAACTGCGCAAATTGACAGAATAGGGAAGAAGATGCAACGAGTTGGACTGATCCAAATGACCTCAGGGTCAGAGGTAAGTGCCAATCTGGCTTACTTGCAAGAGCAGGTTGCGCTACTCGCTCAGCAAGGTGCACAATGGATTGTGACACCGGAAAATGCACTGCTGCTAGGCAATCGTGAACAATACCATCAGCAAGCGGAGCCTTTGGATAATGGGCCGGTTCAGTATGCGTTGTCGAACCTCGCCAAACAACATGGTGTGTGGCTACTCATTGGCAGCATGCCGATCCGTCATGCGAATGGCGTAACCACCAGCAGCCTGTTGTGGAATGCACAAGGTGAGCGGGTGGCGGTTTACGATAAACTGCATATGTTCGATGTGGATGTCGCCGATGGTCATCAGCGTTATCGCGAGTCGGAAACCTTTACTCCAGGACAACAAGTGGTGGTGGCAGAAACGCCGTTTGGCCAACTTGGCTTGTCGATTTGCTACGATGTGCGTTTCCCGCACTTATACGCAGAATTACGTCGCCAAGGCGCACAAATTTTGTTGGTTCCAGCGGCCTTTACCGCGGTGACTGGCCTGGCACATTGGGAAGTGCTACTGCGCGCCCGAGCCATTGAAACTCAATGTTGGGTGATTGCGGTCGGCCAGACAGGGCGCCATCCTTGCGGACGCGAAACTTGGGGACATTCGATGGTGATTAGCCCGTGGGGCGAAGTGATCACTAATTTAGGCCCAACAGTACAAAGTAAAGTGGTAGAGTTTGATCTCACTACACTCGATTCTGTGAGACGCGCGATGCCGATTGAACAGCACACGCGTTTTACCCATCAATTAATAGAGAACACACACTGATGACGATGAACCACATTGAAGCGGCACTGCTAGCGCCTGCCGGACTGAGCGAACAAGATATTGCCGATACCCTGTCCAGTATTGCGACTCGCCAGATTGATTATGCGGATATTTATTTCCAGTCCAGTTGGCATGAATCTCTGGTGCTGGAAGACAGCATCATTAAAGATGGCTCATTCAATATTGATTGTGGGGTCGGTGTTCGTGCGGTCAGTGGTGAAAAAACCGGTTTTGCTTATTCCGACCAAATTCAGTTAGAAGGCTTAAAGCAAAGTGCCATCGCGGCGCGTGGTATTGCTCAGCAAGGCCAAAATCTAACGGTACAAGCCTTCAAACGTGCGCAGCATCCACAGTTTTATGGTGCGAATAATCCACTGGAAAGCTGGGAAAAACAGCAAAAAACCGAGCTGCTGAAACAGCTGGATGCGTACATTCGTACCAAAGAGCCACTTATCACCGAAGTGTCAGTCAGCTTAAGTGGTGTGCATGAACAAATTTTAGTTGCCGCAACCGACGGCACTTACGCCGGAGATGTTCGCCCTTTGGTCCGCCTTTCGATCAGTGTGTTGGCGCAAAAAGGTGATCGCCGTGAGCGTGGTAGCGCCGGTGGTGGTGGCCGCTTTGGTTACGACTATTTCTTACAAGAAGAAGCCGGACAAAAAATTGCGTTTTCTTTCGCCGATGAAGCGATCCGCCAAGCACTAGTTAACCTTGAAGCGGTAGCGGCTCCAGCGGGTACTATGCCTGTGGTACTCGGTTCTGGTTGGCCGGGCGTGCTGCTGCATGAAGCGGTTGGTCATGGCCTAGAAGGCGACTTCAACCGTAAAGGTTCATCGGTATTTGCGGGTAAAGTGGGTAAAAAAGTGACTTCCGATCTGTGTACGATCGTGGATGACGGTACGCTGAAAGATCTGCGTGGCTCACTCAACGTGGATGATGAAGGGGTGAGTGGTCAATACAACGTGCTGATCGAAAAAGGCATTTTGAAAGGCTACATCCAAGACAAACTCAATGCCCGTTTAATGGGTGTGGCACCGACGGGTAACGGACGCCGTGAATCTTACGCTCATCTGCCTATGCCGCGTATGACCAATACTTACATGCTGCCGGGTGAGCACACACCAGAAGAGATCATCGCTTCGGTGAAAAAAGGCATCTACGCCCCGAACTTTGGCGGCGGTCAGGTTGATATCACCTCCGGTAAGTTTGTGTTCTCGGCTTCTGAAGCCTACTTGATTGAAAATGGCAAAATCACCCGTCCAATCAAAGGTGCAACTCTGATTGGTTCTGGTATTGAAGCCATGCAGCAGGTCTCTATGGTCGGTAACGATCTGGCGCTGGATCGCGGTGTTGG
>JBOFIW010000333.1:0-3867 GCA_051650365.1 Vibrio sp.
GCTCAGCTGTTGAATATTTATCAAGGTGCTCTTGGTAGTATTCCTGTGCGACTTGATCATCAATGATAATTTGAGCTTTCAACGTATCAGCGGATAGCTCAATATACGAGATTTTCATCTGCTCAGGGCGAGTAAAACGTTCAGTGTTTGCTTTATAGTACTGATCAATATCTTCATCGCTGAGTGTCACTTTTTTCGCAAAATCAGCTAGTGATAACGTAATAGTACGAACATCTCGGGTTTGTGAAATCAATTGATCCTGTAATTTCACTTCACCAGGTAAACTAAATTCACTGCCTTGCAACGCACTCACTAGCTGATTACGAACTAAATCTTTACGTAAGTATTCCGCAAACATGTCTGGCGTAAAGCCTGCACGACGTAGGGCGGCTTGGTATAACTCTTGATCAAATGTGCCTTGGGATTGGAACTGAGGCATTTCCAAAATCATTTGGCGAACTTGTTGATCACTAACACGCAAACCTAATGAAGCCGCGTGCTGTTCCAACAGCAAATCATTAACCATGCGATCCAATACAGACTTACGGAAAGAGGCGACATACGTCGGATCGGCCAGTAAGTTGGAGAAATAATCACCAAGTTGAGATTGCATGCGATTGCGTTCGTTCTGGTAGGCTTGCTCAAAGTCACCACGGCTGATTTCCGCGTTCCCCACTTTGGCGGCTGCATTATTACCACCACTGATCAGGTAGTTACCTACACCAGCAAAAATGAAAGATAGGATGATTAATCCAAGGATAATTTTAACCGCGATGCTGTTCACGCCTTCGCGTAATCGATCCATCATAGTGCTACTACTCTCCGGGTTTGATATCAGGCACGTAAGCCCAAAATGAATGGCGCGATAATATCAGAAAAAGAAATGCGCATCAGTAGGATGCGCATAATTTCAAAAGGTTCGAATTTATTTTGCAGAAAAGCGCAAAATCTTCATTCAAATTAGTTGCAAGCGTCTTTCAGCGCTTTGCCCGCTTTGAATGATGGTACTTTTGCTTCAGCAATTTTGATCTCTTCGCCAGTTTTTGGGTTACGGCCTGTACGCGCAGCACGAGTACGTACGCTGAACGTGCCAAAACCAACCAGTGCCACTTGGTCACCAGATTGTAGTGTACCACTCACTGCTTCGATGAATGCGTCAAGAGCGCGACCTGCAGAGGCTTTAGAGATATCTGCATTCGCGGCAATTTTTTCTACTAGTTGTGTCTTATTCACTGTGATTCCCCTTTGGTCACCTTTTATTTTTTTATCGGTGCCGTTTTCGTTCCATTAAAGTTTTTAAACTAGCCTAAAGCCTTATTGCATCAGGGCTACAAGCTATTGACAGTAACGTTAGCCTCCAAAAAAAATGCTGACAAGCCTTTTTAGGCCTATCAGCGTAAAGATTTACTTATTTTTGCTGCACATCACTCTTTTTACTGTCAAAGCTAACCCCTGTCGGATCTTGCTCTAAAGCAACTTTTAGAACCTCATCAATCCACTGAACGGGCAAAACTTGTAGATCGGCGATCACATTGTCAGGGATCTCTTCCAAATCACGCTCGTTATCTTTCGGAATCAAGACGGTTTTGATACCACCGCGATGTGCTGCTAATAGTTTTTCTTTCAATCCACCGATTGGCAGCACTTCGCCACGTAAAGTGATTTCCCCTGTCATAGCCACTTCTGCTTTTACAGGATTCCCCGTCAAGCTAGAAACCAATGCAGTACACATAGCAATGCCCGCACTTGGGCCATCTTTGGGTGTCGCACCTTCAGGCACGTGGACATGGATATCTTTTTTCTCGTAGAAATCAGGGTTAATACCCAATTTTTCCGCTCGAGAACGCACCACAGTCATTGCGGCCTGAATCGATTCTTGCATCACATCACCGAGCGAGCCGGTTTGAGTCAATTTGCCTTTACCCGGCATTGATTGAGTTTCAATAGTCAGCAAATCACCACCGACTTCCGTCCAGGCTAGGCCGTTCACTTGACCAATACGGTTGCTTTCTTCAGCTTTGCCGTAATCAAAGCGCTGTACACCTAAAAACTCTTTCAAGTTTTGTTGGTTCACCACAACCGTTTTCACGCCCTTATCGAGCAGAATTTTTTTTACGGCTTTGCGGCAAATCTTGGAGATTTCACGCTCAAGACCACGCACGCCCGCTTCACGTGTGTAATAACGAATAATACCGATAATGGCAGAGTCTTCGATCACGATCTCGTTTGGTTTAAGGCCATTACGCTCAACTTGCTTACTCACCAGATGGTCTTTAGCAATATTGAGTTTCTCATCTTCTGTATAACCCGATAGGCGGATCACTTCCATCCGATCCAACAGAGGTCCTGGGATGTTCATTGAGTTTGATGTTGCAACGAACATCACATCCGACAGATCATAATCGACTTCTAGATAGTGATCGTTAAACGAGTTGTTTTGCTCAGGGTCAAGCACCTCTAACAATGCAGAGGCTGGATCGCCACGCATATCAGATGACATTTTGTCGATCTCATCGAGCAAAAACAGCGGATTTTTCACGCCAACTTTCGCCATCTTTTGGATTAGCTTACCTGGCATAGAGCCAATATAGGTACGGCGATGACCACGAATTTCCGCTTCATCACGCACGCCACCAAGTGCCATTCGCACGTACTGGCGTCCAGTTGCTGCCGCAATTGAACGGCCTAGTGACGTTTTACCCACACCTGGAGGCCCAACTAGACAGAGGATTGGACCTTTGAGTTTATTAATACGGCTTTGAACAGCGAGATATTCCAAAATACGCTCTTTGACTCGCTCTAAACCGTAGTGGTCAGCATTGAGGATCCCTTCTGCTTTAGAGAGATCTTTTTTCACTTTGCTGCGCTTAGTCCACGGAACATTGACCATCCAATCAATGTAACTGCGCACTACCGTAGCTTCTGCTGACATTGGCGACATCATTTTCAGCTTATGCAGCTCTTGCTCTGCTTTGTCGCGCGCCTCTTTCGGCATCTTCGAGTCTTCGATTTTCTTTTTCAGCGTTTCAAATTCATCAGGCGCATCGTCCATCTCGCCTAATTCTTTCTGAATCGCTTTCATTTGTTCGTTCAGATAGTATTCGCGCTGCGACTTTTCCATCTGCTTTTTAACGCGGGTGCGGATGCGCTTTTCAACCTGAAGCAGATCGATTTCAGACTCCATCTGCCCCATTAAAAATTCTAAGCGCTCTGTGACATCCAGCAGCTCGAGCACTTTTTGCTTATCGACCAACTTCAACGGCATATGTGCTGCAATGGTATCGGCTAAGCGAGCTGCTTCATCAATCCCATTAAGAGAGGTCAAAACCTCAGGCGGGATCTTTTTATTGAGCTTGATAAAACCTTCAAACTGGTTAATCGCACTGCGAACCACCACTTCTTGCTCTCGCTCATCTAACTCTGGGGTTAGCAGATACTGAGCATCAGCAAAGAAATACTCTTCTTCATAGAATTGGGTAATTTTGGCGCGTTGCTGACCTTCAACCAACACTTTGACTGTGCCATCGGGCAATTTCAGCAATTGCAAGATAGTAGCGACCGTGCCAACTTCGAATAAATCGGCTACTTTCGGTTCATCGGTTTCCGCTTTCTTTTGCGCTACCAACAGCACTTGCTTGTTGTTATCCATAGCCGCTTCAAGACACTGGATCGATTTTTCTCGGCCAACAAACAGAGGAATGACCATGTGTGGATAGACAACCACGTCGCGCAGGGGTAGTACGGGGATCTCGATACGCTCGGAACGCTCCAAGTTCATATTTTTCTCTCTTCCGCTTTGCATTTGTTACGCAGTATATGGGGGCTAACTGACTGGATTCAATGACAGAATAAAAAAAAGGAGGTATT
>JBOFIW010000334.1:0-1560 GCA_051650365.1 Vibrio sp.
GCAAGCGTCAGCCAATATGCAGCGCTTAATCGAGCAGTTCTCCGAATAGTTTTGCTCATCGAAGTAGAGCTGGGATCAGTAAAATCCCAGCATCTCTTTCAGCTCTTTAAGATAACGGCGGCTGACTGGAACCTTGTGACCCGTATGGGTAATCATTTCCGCCAGCCCATTTTCTA
This sequence comes from Vibrio sp., assembly GCA_051650365.1. Classification (GTDB taxonomy): domain Bacteria; phylum Pseudomonadota; class Gammaproteobacteria; order Enterobacterales; family Vibrionaceae; genus Vibrio. The sequence continues at coordinate 177 of JBOFIW010000334.1, forward strand.
ACAGCTTGATTTCGCGAATCGCTTTCAAGTTCACCAAGTACTGGCGATGGCAACGTACTAAGGCTGTTTTCTCCTCCAAAACCTTCAGCGTCAGCTGGCTGGTCGCTTTTTGCTGCGCAGTCTGCACATTGACGCCACTGATGTCACTGTAGGCAAACTCCACTTCATTAATCGGCAGCAGCACAATACGGTTTAAGCCAATACAAGGGATTTGATCTAGGCTTGGTTGAGTCAGCAGTGAATAGTCGCTTTTCTTGTGCTGGCGAATTAAACGTTGCACGGTTTTGGCTAAACGCTCGGTGTCGACCGGCTTGAGCAGATAGTCAAACGCATTGTCTTCAAACGCTTGTAGCGCATATTGATCGTAGGCGGTGACGAAAACGACCTCTGGCATGGTGTCTGGGTCGAGCATGCTGAGCAGATCGATACCTGAGATTTGCGGCATCTGGATATCCAAAAACACCACATCCGGCTTGAGTTGATTGATTTTTTTCAACCCTTCAATCGCATTGCTTGCTTGGCCGATGACCTCAATCTGACCGCTTTCGGTTAATAGCTCCGCGAGTTCTTCACGGGCAAAGCGTTCATCGTCAATGACTAATGCAGATAACATGTTAATCCCTTAGTAGGTTCCTTGTTCGGGAATGATAAAGCTCATTCGCGTGTACTCTTGTGGTGCTACTTCAATCTGTAGCCCTGATTTTGTACCGAATTTATTGGTTAGGCGCTTTTCAACAATTTGCATGCCCAAACCATCGTAATCTTCATTTGGTGGTTGATAGAGTCCGGCGTTGTCTTCAACCACGACCCGAATTCCACCTTGTACCACTTCACTGTAAATCCGCACTTTGCCAGCTTCTAATAGATTAGACGTGCCGTGTTTGATGGCATTTTCCACCAAAGGCTGCAAGGTGAAGCTGGGGACATTGCGTTCTAACAGGGATTCATCAATCGCAATTTCAACATCGAGTCGGTCACTAAAACGCGCTTTTTCAATGGTGAGATAAGCGTTCACATGGGCAAGCTCTTCACGCAAAGTGACGGTTTCTACGTTCTGTTTCAGGTTGCTGCGGAAAAACTGCGAGAGATGCAAAATCAGTTCGCGGGCTTTATCTGGCTCACGGCGGATCACCGCACTGATGGTATTGAGTGCGTTAAACAGAAAATGAGGATTGACCTGAGCTTGCAGCAGTTTGATTTCTGCACGCGATAGCAGGATTTGTTTTTGTTGATATTCGCCATACAGGATCTGGCTGGATAACAGTTGTGCAATGCCTTGCGCCATCGACATGTTAATGGTGGAAAACAGCTTACGTTTCGGTTCGTAGAGTTTGATGGTACCGATAACCCGATCACCAGCACGTAATGGAATGATTAACGCAGA
>JBOFIW010000335.1:0-2168 GCA_051650365.1 Vibrio sp.
CTTTCAGCTTATTGAGTTCTTTTTCAATCTCATCTTGTGCTTGCAGTTCAGCGAACTCTTGCTCTAAAGAACGCGCGTTACCCGATTGCGCATACAGATCAGCTTCGGATTCCAATTCATCCACTTTACGGGAAAACTGTTCAAACTTGGCCATTGCTTCTTCGGTACGACCAGCATGTAAATGGCGCTGTACATCACGGCGATGGCTCGCGGCTTGGCTACGAATCGCTAAGGCCTGTTGTTTAGCACGCGTTTCGGTGATTTTAGTTTCTAACTTGCTGATCTCACCGGTCAATTTTTCGATGGTTTCTTCCACCAGAGTTTGCTCTGTGTGTAAGCCTTTCAGCACATGTTGTAACTTCTGTTTTTCAATCAGTGCCGCACGAGCCAAATCTTCACGCTGTTTAGTCAGTGCTAAAGTGGCTTTGTTTTGCCAATCTTCTAACTGTTCTTCCATTGACTCCACTTTACGCGCTAGCTCTTTTTTATCTGCCATCGCTTTCGCAGAATTGGTACGTACTTCAACTAAGGTGTCTTCCATCTCTTGAATGATAAGGCGGATCATTTTCTCTGGATCTTCCGCTTTATCCAGTAGAGCGCTGATATTTGAATTTACGATGTCTGCAAAACGAGAAAAAATACCCATGACGTTTCTCCTTCCGTCAGTGCCAAGCACTGAGATTACCGCTGCAGCCCCATGCTGTGCGTATGATGCAAAGATAAATCCAAATAGCATGCCAACTTTTAAATACTTAATTTTCAATGTATTACAAAAATACCGATTTCTCACCCCAGCATGCTATGATGATTTTCACCAACTATTGGTCAAATTCACCACTTAAAGGAGCAGAGGATGCAACAGAGTTTACTTGGCGAATCACCTGCGTTTTTAGCTGTCTTAGATAAAGTCTCGCGTTTAGCCCCTATCAATCGCCCCGTCTTAGTAATTGGTGAGCGAGGAACGGGGAAAGAGCTGATCGCGCAACGCCTGCATTACTTATCAAAACGCTGGGAACAGCCACTGGTTTCACTCAACTGTTCCACACTCAGCGAAGGTTTGATCGATTCAGAGCTGTTTGGCCATGAATCCGGCTCGTTTACCGGTGCCAAAGGTCGCCACCAAGGGCGATTCGAACGAGCAGAAGGCGGCACACTCTTTCTGGATGAATTAGCCACGGCGCCGCTTTCGGTACAGGAAAAATTGTTGCGAGTAATTGAATACGGGCAGTACGAACGTGTGGGCGGTAGCCAAGTGCTGACTGCCAATGTGCGGTTAGTGTGTGCCACCAACGCCGATTTACCGCAAATGGCTAAACAAGGGCAATTTCGGGCTGATTTGCTGGATCGATTGGCCTTTGATGTAATTCACTTACCACCTTTGCGTAAACGTCCTGAAGATATTGTGCTGCTCGCCGAACATTTTGCAATTCGCATGTGCCGAGAGCTACAACTGCCTCTGTTTGTCGGTTTTAGCCGTAATGCGTTAAGTCAGCTTGAGGAATACCCCTGGCCTGGCAATGTACGTGAATTAAAAAATGTGGTGGAACGTGCCGTTTATCAGCAGGGTTTGAATAACCAACCGATTGAACAACTGGTTTTCAATCCATTCAATTCACTCACCCACAGTGACGTTGTCACCAAAATATCCGAAATAGAAGCCAATCACACCGTTGAACCCCGCTTTCACTTACCTCTCGATTATAAGGTTTGGCAGCAGCAACTCGATATCGAACTCCTTCAAACGGCGCTAAGCCAAGCCAAATTTAACCAAAAGCAAGCCGCACAGCTGTTAGGACTGAGCTATCATCAATTTCGGGGGATGATGAGAAAATACCCTCAAATGAATAGCGACAACGCTTCACTCTCCGAGGAGTGATCTGCTGCAAATGCGGCTTTTCACTTGGTTTCGTTGAGAAAACAATGGTAAATTAGCGGGATTTTGAGGCTTGGCAGCGCCGCTGACTGCGCCTCGTGACTGACTCAGATCACTATGAAAGCATTGATACGATTTACGCTAGGGCTGTGCAGTATGGGTTTGCTGGCCGGCTGTGGAGAAAACATTGACCACAGCAAGATTCGCAGTAGCGGTTTTGTCTATTGTGGTGAAAGCGCGCCGACAACCTTTAATCCCCAATTGGTGGATAACGATATTACCTCTGGTGCACTCG
>JBOFIW010000336.1:0-2963 GCA_051650365.1 Vibrio sp.
CGACCACCATCACCATTGGCACAAGGTTTTTGTGCACGATGTAATCATCCATACGGGTTTGGCGTACTTCAACCAGATCGGAAAGCGGATAAGCATAACCATTACTGCTACCCACTTTCATATTCAGCACCTGCTCTAAGCGCACTTTGGCGGTTTCTGCGGCTTGAATCTGGATCGGAATCGGGTACTTGCTGTGCTCACTGTGCAGATAAGTGATGGGTTTACCGCCCACAGCCGTCGCCAGTGCATCAACAATCGAGGCATAAGGCACTTGGAAATGCGCTGCTTTACTGCGATCAATCACCACTTGCCATTTTTCATGCATTTCTGGCAGGTACATGTCCACATCGACAATATCTTTCGTTTCACGGAAGATCTCACGCACTTGGCGCGCCGCTTCGTTACGGATTTCTTGGGTAGGGCCATACACTTCCGCCAAAATCGGCGACCAAACGGGCGGCCCCGGCGGCACTTCCACCACTTTCACTTTGCCACCAAAGCGCTGCGCAATTTCATTCAGTTGCGGGCGGAGTTGGCTGGCGATGGTGTGGCTATCTCTGTCGCGCTCTTTACGCCCGAGTAAGTTGACTTGAATATCGCCTTGGTGCGCTTGGTTACGCATAAAATAATGGCGCACTAAACCGTTGAAGTTAATTGGCGCGGCCGTTCCGGCATAGATTTGGTAATCCCGCACTTCAGGAACGTCATTCAGTGCCGCGCCCATCTCAAACAGCACCCGCTGCGTTTTTTCCAGCGAACTGCCTTCGGGCATATCCAGCACAATCTGGAATTCCGATTTGTTATCAAACGGCAGCATTTTCAGCACGACCGCTTGGAACACTGGCAACAACACCGATCCCGCAATCAAAGCCAGAATGGTCAGTAGCAAAAACAGTCGGTTACGCCCCTGTTTTGGTGCAGTGACAAAAGGCGACATAATTTTGTGGAAGATGCCATTCGCCGCTTTGCCTTCTTCCTGATGATGTTCCGCTTTAAGGAATTTACCCGCCAGCCAAGGGGAAAGCACAAAGGCGACAGCAAGGGAGATGAGCATCCCCATTGAAGCATTGATTGGAATTGGGCTCATGTACGGCCCCATCAAACCTGACACAAATGCCATCGGCAGCAAGGCCGCAATAACGGTTAGGGTGGCAAGAATGGTTGGCCCACCGACCTCATCTACCGCAGGTGGGATCAGTTCCGATAACTTGCGTTTGCCCATCGCCATATGACGGTGAATGTTCTCCACCACCACAATGGCATCATCGACCAAGATACCAATGGAGAAAATCAGCGCGAACAGCGACACACGGTTGAGAGTAAAACCCCATGCCCAAGACGCAAACAGGGTAATCATTAAGGTGACGATAATCGCCATGCCGACCACAATCGCTTCACGCCAGCCCATAGTCAGCAGCACCAAAATCACCACCGCCGTGGTAGCGAAAGCGAGTTTACCAATCAAGGTATTGCTTTTATCGGCAGCGGTTTGTCCGTAATCGCGAGTAATATCCACATCAATCCCTTGCGGGATCAGCTGGTTTTCAAGGCTAACTAAACGGGCTTCCACCGCTTTAGCGACATCGACCGCGTTTTCACCACCTTTTTTGGCCACTGCAATAGTGACCGCAGGATGAATGCCTTCGCGATCCCCCGTCCATACGTTTTGAGTGGGCGTGTTGACACCAAAGGAAACGGTCGCGATATCTTCCAAATAAACGGGCGTGCCATTGTGCAGCCCAACCACTAACTGTTTCACTTCTTCCACACGAGTTAAGAACTGGCCGACTTGCACCGGAAACTCTTGGTTATCGTGGGTTAAACGCAGCATCGGTGAGCTTTGATTAGCCGCAGGCAGACTTTGATTGAGCTGATCTAACGTAATGCCAAAGCTGTTCATTTTGGCGGGATCAAGACGCACATCGACAATGGTATTTTGTCCTCCCACCGTGTAGATATCGCGCGTGCCCGGAATGCGTTTGAGCTCGGTTTCTAAACCGTGCGCGACTTGCGTCAGTTGCTGTTGATCGAAGCGATCACTCTTATCCGCCAAAGTAATGGTGACAATCGGCACATCTTCAATCCCTTTCGGTTTGATGATGGGTTCACCCACGCCAACGCCTTGTGGCATCCAATCTTTGTTGGAATAGAGTTTGTTGTAGAGTCGTACTACCGCATCATTACGCGGTACGCCAACTTTGAAAATGGCAACAATCATTGCGCCATCCGGTTGAGAGAATGAGTAGATCTTATCGATCCCTTCAATCTCAGAAATCACTTGTTCAGCAGGTGAAGTGACCAAGCTTTCCACCTCCCGAGGAGAAGCACCGGGAAACGGAATATAAACATCCGCGAAAGTCACATCAATCTGCGGTTCTTCTTCTTTCGGAGTCACCATGACCGCAAATAACCCCATCAACAAACCGACTAATGCGAGCAGTGGCGTCATGGCTGAATTTTGAAAGGCCGCAGCGATGCGACCCGAAATACCGAGTCGACAATCCATGTCATTCACCTTTTGCTGTTACTGCTCGTGTAGCAACCACATCACCTTGTTCAAGGCCAGAAAGCACTTCAATGTAGTCACCATAAACTTGCCCCAAGCGTACGGGATTGAGTGCGCGTTGACCGTTATCGACTCGGTATACGGCGCTCAGTTCCGCACGGCGTAAAACGGCGCTGTTGGGTACGACTAATACTTCACGTTGACCGTAATTAAATTCGGTTTTCACCCACATACCGGGGACAAGTGCAGCGGTTTTTTCCGGCAGCTCAAGGCGAGTTTTGAAGGTATGTGATTGTGGATCGGCATAGCTAAACAAGCTGAATTCGGTCGGTTTAAGCAAAGTACCCTGAGCTGTACGCACAGTAAATTGATCCACTTGAGAAACGAATGGTTGATAGCGTTGCGGAATTTCAGTTTCCACCCGCAGTTCATCGAGCGAAAAACCACTGAGCAGTGG
>JBOFIW010000337.1:0-1530 GCA_051650365.1 Vibrio sp.
CTTTTGGGTCTTTAGCATCTTCTGCATTTCGGGAGTTAGTGTGATTGCTTTTGCCTTACGTGAAAAGACACCGCCACCTTTAGAAATGAGCTTAGGATTATAATCTTCCCAACTGGAGCGAGGTAGATTGAACAAACGATTGCGCTCTTCCCAACTACTTGCTGAATCAGGGGTGGGGTCTATGAAAATATGGATATGGTTAAAGGCTGCTAGTAGACAAATATGTCTCGATAACAGCATGCCATTACCAAAAACATCTCCCGCCATATCGCCGATGCCGATTGCGGTAAAGTCGGTTGTTTGGCAATCAATGCCAATTTCACGGAAATGACGTTTGACCGATTCCCACCCACCTTTGGCGGTAATACCCATCGCTTTGTGGTCATAGCCGTTTGAGCCACCTGAAGCAAAAGCATCACCTAACCAGAATTGGTATTCAGCTGAAACGGAGTTAGCTAAGTCAGAGAAGGTTGCAGTACCTTTATCTGCTGCAACCACTAAATACGGATCATCTTCATCGTGACGCACCACATTTTTCGGCGGCACAACCTGCCCTTCATGGATATTATCCGTCACATCGAGCAACGCACGGATGAAGCGTTTATAGCAGCGTTGGCCTTCAGCGAAGATCTCATCACGTGTGGTAAACAGATATTGTTTCTTACAAACAAACCCACCTTTCGCTCCAACGGGAACGATAACGGTATTCTTCACTTGCTGTGCTTTTACCAAGCCCAAAATTTCGGTACGGAAGTCTTCTTGGCGATCAGACCAGCGCAAACCGCCACGAGCCACTTTGCCCCCACGCAAATGAACGCCTTCGATGTCTGGTGCATAAACGAAAATTTCAAAAGCAGGTACTGGAGCGGGAATTTCAGGGATTTCACTTGGTTTCATTTTGAGAGATAACCAAGGTTTCGGCTGTTTATTTTCATCCAGCTGGTAGTAGTTAGTACGTAGAGTCGCCTTGATCATTTCCATGTAACGGCGAATGATCCGATCGTCATCTAGGCTTTGGACTTGATCTAATTGTTCGGTTAACGATTGAATGATCTTCGTTTGCCCTTTGTCCTCACCGTTGTATTTAGGATCAAAGCGATGGGCGAAAAGGTCCACCAGTCCTTGAGCGAGATCTGGGTGGTGGCTGAGGGTATCTTCAATGTAGTGCTGACTGAATGGGAAGCCCACTTGGCGCATATAACGCGCATAAGCACGTAGTATTGAAACTTCACGGCCAGAAAGTGACGCGCCTAAAATTAGTCGGTTAAAGCCATCGCTTTCCAGCTCTCCTGCCCAAATAGCGGCAAAAGCTTGTTGGAATCTGTCACGAGCTTCACGTAGATCAACCTGCTTATCACTCTTGTGCAGCATGGAGAAATCGAGGATCCAGTAAACTTGCCCATTGGCTTTCACCACTTCATAAGGTGACTCACCAATCACTCGTAAACCAAGGTTTTCTAACATTGGCATTACGTCTGATAAGTGGATTGGTTCATCTTTGTGGTAAAGCTTCAGGCGTACAGCTTTGGA
>JBOFIW010000338.1:0-2498 GCA_051650365.1 Vibrio sp.
TAAAGATGATGACATCTCGGTACTTGAACTTAACGTCAAGCTACCCGATGACGAAAAGTAAGCAGATTCAGACCCTCGACTTCGAGGGTCTTTTTTATCTCATTAACCATTTAGAGTTCCCGTACTAGAAAATTAAAGGGGTGTCTCGTTTTATTATCTGTTGGGAAACTCAGTTTTTATTGAGCTAGATCACACTGAACTTGTCGCTAAAATGACGCGCGTTTGACTCAGACTTAACGGCTTAGGTTCATAGTGAACCGTGTTTCTGATGGCCAACATCTCTTAACCTAGGATTTATGATGAAAAAAAGTATTTTTGCCCTGAGCGCGCTGACTCTCATTCTTGTCGGTTGTGATAACAAGCAAGACGCAAAAGTGGAAGTTGAAAAAATCGTTGACGTGGCTGAACAATCTACTGAACAACCAGCGGCTCAGCCATCAACTGAAAGCGTGGATGCTGCACATAATTCTCAAAACAGCCTAGATTGGGCTGGCATCTATCAAGGCACTCTACCTTGTGCTGATTGTGGTGGAATCGAAACTGAACTGACTCTTAATGCCGATGGTTCTTACAAACTCACCGAAACATACCTCGATAAAGAGGGTGAACCTTTCGCCTCCGAAGGTGCATTTGTTTGGGATGAAACGGGCAGCATAGTGACACTACAAACGGGTGAACAGACTGGCAGACAGTACTTGGTGGGTGAAAACACACTGACTCATTTAGATATGCATGGCCAACAAATTGATGGTGAACTGGCTGACTTTTACGTACTCAGCAAGCAATAATCTCGATTCACCGGATCGAAAAAGATTTCTTCCTAAAACGCGCCACAATGTGGCGCGTTTTGTTTTTATCCGTAATTTATTTCTTACTTTTCGCTTCAAAAGCGGCTAGCTGCTCTGGTGTCGCCGGCGGTTGGTGGTTCGTCTTCCACTCATCGTAAGTCATGCCATATACACGCTCGCGGGCATCATCAATATCCAGATCCAGGCCTTCCTTCTGCGCTTCAGCGGCATACCATTTACAGAAGCAGTTACGGCAGAAACCAGCCAAAATCATCAGGTCGATGTTCTGCACATCTTTATTTTGATCCAGATGTTGCAGCAGTTGGCGAAACACCGCTGCATCGAGTTTATCTTGCTCGGCTTGACTAAGTTGTTGGTGTTTAAATTGAGCCACGTCACTTTCCTTTTGTGCGATTTATCGTGCAGCGAGTATATACCCAAATAGCTCTGTGTTTCAGGTGAGCAATCCAAGTATCTGAACTTCTTGAGATAAAAAAACACCCAGCCAATGCTGGGTATTCAATACAATGACTAAATTGGGCGTTGGGCTATTTTTTAACCTTGGATGCCAACAATTAGCCAAGGAGCATTTGGGGCAGTCAGGTCACGTTCTAAGTGCCACACATCTTCAATGTTTTCTTCAATGCCTTCTACCGCATCACGGTAGCGACCGCTGAACTGTAAGCTCAGCTGCGCACGGTTTGCATCGTAGTCAGCGCGAACAATTTCTGCGTCCACGTACATCACATCCGTATGTTGATCACCTTCGTAGTTAGCACGCTCTGCTTGAAGATCTTCAAACAAGCTTGGTGACACATATTCACGAATGGTTTCTAGCTGGTTGTGGTTCCATGCGCCTTGCAGAATACGGTAGTGCTCACGTGCGCCATTGACAAACGCCACACGATCAAAACCTGCTGGGTAGTTATGCGGTACATCACTTTGTGCTGCGCTTCCAAAACCACCCATAGATTGTGGTTGTTCAAAGTTATGAACATTAGGTTGCTCAAATGATGTGCGATTCATACCGCTGTATGCTGGTTGCTGTTGCGGCTGGTTCATACTACCTTGCTTTGAAGCAAGCAGGCCACGCATCAGTTTAAAGATCACAAACGCAATCAGGCCCATGATCAGGATATCCATGAACTGGATACCTTCAAACGCACCACCAAAGAAGGCAGCAAGCAGACCACCAGCTAGAAGACCACCCAACAAGCCACCCATTAAACCTTTCTTGGTTGAGCTCGCAGGATTAGCCGTATCATTCTTTAACGTATCGTTCTTTTGTTGCTGTTGTTTCGGTGCCGGTGCCGTTTTGTAGCTGCTACCAAACGATTTACCGCCACCCATTTTTTTGGCTTCAGCAATCGGTGTTACCGCAACCGAAACCATGATTAACGCGATAAGCGAAAACAGACGTTTCATACACTTCCTTAGGGTTAGATGTTATTGAGCTTTGAGCCCATCTATCTTTACTGAGTCACTATAGCCAGTTCATCCGACTATGGAAACGTTTTGCATTTATCGACATGTATCAGAATATTGCAAATGGATGCGTTGACGCTCCCAAAAGGGATGTTTAGACTATCGAACGTTGTTCAATATTGAATCCAGATCATGGCAAGACGAAACGATCATACCCGAGAAGAGCTAATTGCTCTCACTTTAGATAGAGTGAAACAGTTTCTCGATACGCATTCCTATCATGAA
>JBOFIW010000339.1:0-2039 GCA_051650365.1 Vibrio sp.
GTTCAAGGCACTCTTGCAGCTTCTGAGCACAAATGACCGTCGCTTGAATCGGCTCTTCAGCCACCACATTCCACTGACAAGACATGGCGGTAAAAAACTCCATCTCGCCAAACAAGTGATCGTCACACTGCACTTCACCAAGTTGAAAACGGCGTCCATTAGCCGCCAGAATATTCATCGAAACTCGACCACAAGACACCACATACAGAGAATCAACAGGTTGGCCTTGCTGCAACAGCGTTTCACCCGCATCAAACCTTTTTATCGCCGTTTGGCACTGAGCCAACGCCAGACGAAACGCAGGCAGTTGCGCATTCAAATAGCCTGAAAAACGGCCGGTAGTATTCGCGGTAAGTTGCATAGTGTTTTGAAATTCGATTCACATGGGCATAGGCTACCTGTTTTTTGCCACTAGGCGAAGCTCTACGGTGATGCCTCACCCAACGAAGAATACCGTTCATTGAGCGAGGCCATAGATTGTACCTTAAGAAGATTGGAATTTAAGTGCGTTTAACGCATGCAAAGCAGCACGTGTAGCCAGCGTTTCGCCCTGCATCATCATTTGATCGGCATTGACGTATTGATTCACACCCTCTTGCACATCTTGCTCATACAACACCACATTATTGAGAACGGAAGCGACCTGTAACCCGCGTAAACGGCCAACCGTAAGCAGCGCAGAGGTTTCCATATCCGCCGCAAGAATCCCCTTACGATGCCAATAACGGCACAGTTCCGCTTCTTCATCGGTGTAAAAGCTGTCATGCGAGCGAACAATACCCCGGTGAGTAAGCACTGACTGCGCAGCTAAGAAGCGTTGCATCTCCACCACCAATTCGAAACTGGAGTATGCAGGATAAGCAGCATCAATATACGCCTTTGAGCCTCCTTCATCACGTACTGCGCCTTCCACCAAAATCAGTTCACCGAATCCGATTCCTGGCTGCATTGCGCCTGCGGAACCCACTCGCACAATGGCTTTTGCACCACTTCGCGCCAGCTCTTCCACCGCAATGATCATGGATGGCGCACCAATTCCTGTGCTGCATACGGTGATCGATTGCCCTTCATATTCACCATTGAATAAGCGGTATTCGCGGTTTTCCGCGACAAGCTCTGCGTTATTCAACAAGCTGGCAATACGATTCGCACGATTCGGTTCACCGCAGACCACAACACGTGGTGCAACTTGGGCAACATGAATGTGAGGTTGAATGCTCATGCAGTTGCCTCATTGGTCAGGTTTTTTTCTGCATTATGGCGAGCAGTCTGCATCCAAGCACGAGTGCCATTGGCGGCAATGAACAGCAAAATTGCGTATTCGATAGAGAGAGCATACACACCTTGCGCCGCATAAATTCCGACACTAATGATGTTGATGACTACCCACAGAATCCAGTTTTCCACGTATTTACGTGTCATCAAAATCTGCGCCACCACCGAAAGCACCGTCATCGTCGCATCCCAGAATGGGAAAGCATCCGGAGATAACACTGGGCGATCCAGCTGTGCGCCGAACAGATTCAATACATCAACGGTAATATTGGCTAAAGAAAAGAACACCGGATCGATGTAAATGGTCATCAAGATAATGCTGATCACGCTAATACATGCCGTGAGCAGCAATTTTTGGCGGCTCATCCAACGCACAACGAGCGCATCCCCTTGAGCATTGGGGCGAGTCCACGCATACCAGCCATAAATGTTGGCGCAGAAAAAAAACAGCTGGAGCAACAAGATTCCATACAGTTGAATCTGATAAAAAATCACCGCAAATAGCGTGACATTAATTAGGCCAAACAAGTAGTTAATGGTTTTCTCTTGGCTCGCAAACCAGATACACAGCAAGCCAAACAGCGTTCCTATCGCTTCAATCCACGACATGGCGTAGCCGCCACCGATCGGAATATTGACTAGGGTGTGGTTAATATCAAAAAAAGTCATCAAGTCCATGGTGTTCTATCCTCATCGTTCTGTTTTTTACACTATAGAGGGGCAAACCGAATAGCCAGAGGACATTTGTCCTCTTCGATTGGCTT
>JBOFIW010000340.1:0-4697 GCA_051650365.1 Vibrio sp.
ACAAACACAACAAATAGAGAATGAATCGTGGATTTAAATATAAAAGATCAAAAAATCCCCATAAATGACTTAATGGTTTTACAACAGTTGGAAAGAATATCAACTAAATGGGTTCCACACATACTATGGCACCTAGAACCATTTGAACATGCACGTTTCGGCGAACTGCAAACTGCGCTCATTGGTATTTCGGGAAAAATGCTAAGCCAAAGGCTTAAAATGTTGGAGGAGATTGGCTGGGTTTGGCGTGAGCAGAAGCCCACCATACCTGTGACAGTATGCTATGGATTAACTCCATCAGGCAGAGTAACTGCGAAAGCTTTATATTGCCTGATATACGAAATAGTAGAAAATGAAAGGTGTTAACTTTAAGTGAGTAAATTAAACCCGTTATTACAATGACGGGTTTTTTATTTATTCAAAAATTCTTCTTAAAATTATGTCAATGAGTTATTAAATTTACGTCATGTTTTTTATTTCCAAATTCATGAGGTTTTAATTGATGATTGAAATTTGATCACCATCCAATCATTTATTAATTTTACTTATCCTCATTTTTATTCTTGGTATAGGATCACACCTTATGGCTTGTGATGCACTGCCACTTTTATTTATAACACCAATGTCTTATTAATTGATTTGGTGTATTAAATGAAGCAATCAAGGTTGTTGTTTTTATCGTTTGTCATTCTATTTTTTTGTGGTCTGTATTTGCTCTACTTTGCGTACTCAACAGCATCCAAGTATGAGTTGCCCGATGAAGCACAGGTACCTATCACCACATCTAAACCTGCGCCTACTGTTGAACTGTCGATTAATGAAGGGGTAATCGTTGAAATTACCCCTGCTGAGACAGGAATTGTTGATCTTAATGAAGTGGAAGAGCCTCTGGAGGAGAGCTCTAGAGTGACAGGCCCACAAAAGGTAGAGCAAGTTTGGTTACCTATAAACCCCTCTCCAGAGTTGGCAGAGTTGAAGCCGAAGAGCCAAGCCATTACTGAGATCCAATCGATTGAGTTCGACAACATTGAACAGTTTCGCACCTTAATGGAAGGTGACACGGCTACTTTATTACTTCCAAATGGCGAAAGTATTCAAGTGGTGATTGATGAATCGCAAGCACAGAATCAAGGTGTTCAGACATGGGCTGGAAATTTTGAATCACAGGGAAGTTCATTTCCTGTGACCTTTACTTTTGGCCAAAACGCCATCATGGGTTTTATCGGCCACCCTCAAGGTTCAATAAAAATAGAAGGAAGTGGACACCAAGCTTGGGTGTATCAAGTCCCAAATAGTCATGGATTCGAGCAGGATCCACAATTGCACGATCGTGCTCATTAACCACTCGCATATCGCGTACTTATATAAAAACTAGGAGTTACTATGAAAAAGGCGTCATTGGCACTAGCCATCAGTGTCGGGATTTGCTCGCCCGCTATTTGGGCTGCAACGACACAAATTGATGTGTTAGGTTTATACACCCCAGATACGGTAAAGGGATTTAAGCAAGATCACGTGGCACAAATTCAGCACAGCGTGAACGTGGCAAACAAAGTGCTCAAAGAAAGTGGGTTGGACATCAAGGTTAATTTAGTTGCAACCAAAGAAGTGCAATACGACACACAACCGGGATTGAAGAAATCTCAGAGTGAAGTGCTGAATGCGGCAGCGGATTTCTTGGTTGAGTACCCCGAAGGATCAGGTCGAACTGCGTATCTGTTTGATCCAGTTTTTGCCGATATGGAACAGTATCGTAAGGAGATCGGGGCTGATGTAGTCGCGATTTTCCGTTATCTTGATGTGAACAATTCACCCGACTACATACGTGAACCGAATGGTTATTATTCGATCGGTTGTGGTTTAGCTTGGATCGTTGGCCCATCAGAGTGGAAGGCCCCACAACATGCGAAGAAGATGATGTATAGCCACAGCTATTTGAATGAATGTGGTTCGGAAACCTTTATTCACGAGCTCGGACATAATTTAGGTCTTAACCATGCTCATGAACAGTACAAAGGGTTTCCCCACCTTAGCAATGGTACAGAAGTGGATGCTTATGGTTACGGTGTGAAAAACCAATTTGCTACTATCATGGCGTACCCACACTTCTTTGGTGTTGAACGCAGTTATAAGTTCTCTAGCCCCTATTCATCGTGTGGGGGGACTTCCTGTGGGGTGAAAAATTATGCGAACTCAGTGCGTGCGATTGGCCTTACTGCCCCATATATTGCAAACGCTTATTCAAGTTCTACTACACCAATAGATGAAGGCAATCCCAAGGGGGCTGAACCCACTGACAATGTAAATAACGTCTTTGCAGTACAAGGTCCGCTTGCGTTACCAGATACGAAAATTCTGACGTTGCCAATCGTGGTTAGTGCTCAGCAAGCGACTACTGCGCAGGTTGATATTGATATTACTCATGAATATCGTGGTGATCTGAGCATTGTTCTGTATGCCCCTGACAACAGTTATTGGGTTCTGAAACAAGCCAACCATTATGATCGTAGCCAAAGTTATAAAGTGAAATTCAATTTGAATGAAATTGAACCCTTAGCAACAGAAGGGGAGTGGCTTTTGGAAATTCAAGACCATTGGGCTGGCAAAGTGGGAACGCTGAACTCATTCCAAATCACTTTTCCGTAGATGAAGACTCGTTTAGCCACGTAAACAAGTTTGAAAATAGATCACTTCATTGCTGGCTAACCGATAAACTGTAGCAGGCTTGCCGCCTTTACCTTTGTTAGAGGCGGCAATTTTATTGGTACTCACAATCACGCCAGTATCAATCAGCCGGCGTTTCACCGTCATCCGACTCACCTCCACCCCAAATTTGGCGTAAGCCTCAATAATGTCAGCAACCAAAAATTCCTGCTCAAGTGAAAATAGCACTACTGAGGTGTACTCCACCGCAGCGCGTAGCTTTTTCCAAGCATGCTGAATTTGCGCCACATGATCAAAAGCTAGCGGCTGCTGTCCCAGCAGTATGGTTTCCAGCGTAAACCAATCAACACGGCTTTTATCCATCCCTGCATCTTCAATCTGTTTTACATTGGAATGATTGAGGAGTGCGTAATGGGAAATGCTGATACTCCAACCACTCGGATCGCGCTTAGGGTTGCCATCCACCAAAGGGTCACTGATAAAATTGGGATAGGTATGAATTTTTTGACGGCAAATGCGTCGGCGCGCAGAGTCAAAATCCTTATCTGCCGGCTCGCCACCTTGTGCACTGAGATCCTCATCGAACACCCAGCCTCCGGGAATCGCCCAAAGACCGCAATCAGGGCGGTTCGGATTGCTGCGTTTGACCAACAAGGTCTCAATGCCCTTGGGGGCAAGGCGCAAACAGATCATATCAATGGTGACAATCATACAAGATTCCTAAGGTGGGATGCGGCTATTCTAGGTAACTGAAAGGTAAGGGTCAAATGTAAATAACAAAATGTGATTAACTTAATTTTGTGGTGTATATGACTCGATGTTTGAATGAAAAAGAGTGCTGAAAGTATTGGGATTTAACATTCACTGGTGAGTCCTTTTGTCTATTGTGGGTTTGTCACAAAAGTTGACAAACATAAGTGGCTCGATTATCGTGCCTGCAAAAGTTAGAAACAAAATGTTACTAACATCCGAAGTGAATCGAAGGAAGGCATTTATGAACTCACGCCTGTTCTCTCCCCACATCATTCGTAGTCTGCTTGACCTCGACGCCTATAAAATCAATATGATGCAGGCAATACACCATTTCTACCCGGATGTCTCGGTACGCTATGAGTTGATTGTGCGCAGTGATGAAGATGTCAGTACATTGTTGGATGAGATTCGCCAAGAGATTGCTCAGCTTGGTTCTTTGCGCTTTTCGGATGCCGACATTCACTACCTAATGCAACATGCACCGCATTTAAAAGCCACGTTCTTGCAGTCGCTGCGTTATTTCCATTTTGTGCCTCAAGAGCAAGTGGAGATGGGCATTATTAAACAAGCGGGCAAACAGCAACTGCGTATTGGTATTCGTGGCAGTTGGCGCGACACGATTTTGTACGAAACATTAGTAATGGCGATAGTTTCTGAGGTTCGTAACCGTCAGCGTTGGGCTGATGTACCGGAAGAATTGCCACTCAAGGTGTTAAAAACCAAGCTAAGCAAGCTAAAAGCGGAGATTGCTCGTCGCGGGATCAACAATTTCTCACTGACTGAAATGGGAACGCGCCGCCGTTTTTCTAGCCAAGTGCAGCGTGATGTGTTGGCGTGTTTAAAACAAGAAATCCCCGAATGGATGCTGGGTACCAGTAATTACCATTTCGCCCGTGAATTCGATTTAAAGCCGATCGGTACCATTGCTCATGAATGGTTTATGGGGCACCAAGCTCTGGTGAATGAACGTGATTCACAGCAAGTTGCTTTGGAGCGTTGGCTTGCGGCTTTTGATGGCATGCTCGCCATTGCCCCGACCGATACCTTAACCATTGATGCCTTTTTAAATGATTTCAACCGCCATTTGGCGAACGCTTATGATGGCGTGCGGCACGACTCGGGTTGCCCGTTCCGTTGGGGGGACAAAATGATCGCTCACTATCAACAGCTTGGCATCGATCCAACCAGCAAACTGTTTATTTTCTCTGATGGTCTGGATTTCGAACAGGCGCTCGATTTGTGCGAATATTTTGCCGGACGAGTGAAGATCTCTTTTGGTA
>JBOFIW010000341.1:0-7768 GCA_051650365.1 Vibrio sp.
AACGCACAGGCAGGTCAGCACTGCAAATCTGCGCCAACCTTGGGTGCTCAGTGACCATAAAACGTCGACCCAAAGTATCACGAGTCAATCCTTGCATTGCCAGTGGTGTTAAGGTGTCGTTTTGCAGTGACATCAAAACAACACAGTCACAAATGACCGCTTTACGCACTGCGTCCAACAATCGGTGGAAGCGCTCTTCATTATTTGCCCCGCTGGCGAGCCCCACCGTCATTTCTAACAAAGTGGTTAGTGAGAATTCTTGCATCTTAGCTTCTTAAGTTCGGGTTTTTTGATAGTGTAGTGTCAATTGGACATATCTCAAAGTGTTTAATTGACTCATGGGAAAAATGTTTATTTATATTTTTCAATAAATTAGTTTTTGGCACGTAATCTGCTCATAGAAAAGACTTGTTTAGAGTGGCTTAAGCCACCGTTTTTGCCTACTGAGGAGAAATTATGCTCACCCAAGAACACATCAATATCATCAAAAGTACCATTCCTTTGCTAGAGTCAGCAGGTCCTGCGCTCACTCAGCATTTTTACCAACGTATGTTCAGTCACAACCCTGAATTGAAGCATATATTCAATATGACCCATCAGAAAACTGGACGACAAAGTGTGGCGCTGTTTGAAGCGATTGCCGCCTATGCCAAGCATATTGATAATTTAGCGGCCTTAACCAGCGCGGTAGAACGTATTGCTCATAAACACACCAGCTTTAACATTCAACCTGAGCACTATCAGATTGTCGGGCATCATCTGCTTGAAACCTTGCGCGAATTAGCTCCAGAGGCTTTCACTCAACAAGTTGAAGAGGCTTGGACTGCCGCGTACTTCTTTTTGGCTCAAGTATTTATTGACCGAGAGGGTGCTCTTTACTTAGAACGCAATCACGCACTAGGCGGATGGCGCGATGGACGAACCTTTGCTGTGCAAGAGAAACGAGCCGAATCCGAATACGTGACCAGTTTTATTCTGGTGCCTGCTGACGGTGGGCCTGTTCTTGATTACCAACCCGGACAATACATTGGTATTGAGGTGAGCCCAGAGGGAAGTGATTATCGAGAAATTCGCCAATACTCGTTGTCACAAGGCTCGAATGGCAAAGATTATCGTATTTCGGTTAAGCGTGAAGGCGTAGGAAGTGATAACCCAGGGGTGGTTTCTCACTATCTGCACAACAAGGTGAAAGTGGGAGACAGTGTAAAACTCTACGCCCCCGCTGGTGACTTTTTCTACGTTGATCGCAACCGTCCTGTTGTGTTGATTTCCGCCGGTGTAGGCGCAACGCCAATGCAAGCCATCTTGCACACGTTAGCGGAGCAAAACAAATCGGGAGTGACTTATCTTTATGCTTGTAACAGCGCGAAGGAACATACTTTTGCTCAAGAAACTGCAAAGTTGGTCGCTGAGCACGGTTGGCAACAACAGGTATGGTATCGCGATGAAGCATCAGAGCATGCTTTGCAAGGAGAGATGCAGTTAGCCCAAGCCTCATTGCCAGTCCAGAATGGTGATTTCTATTTGTGCGGTCCTATTGGATTTATGCAGTACGTGGTGAAACAGCTATTGGAACTTGGAGTAGAAAAGGAACGTATTCATTACGAAGTGTTTGGCCCACATGCACAGTTAGCGGCATAACTGAACTAAATAAGCATAAAAATAGCCAGCCTAACTAGGCTGGCTATTAAAATCTTTGGCAAGTCTATTACAGAACTTTGATGCTTTCAGCTTGTGGACCTTTTTGGCCTTGAGTGATCACGAATTCCACTTTTTGACCTTCAGCCAGAGTGCGGAAACCGTCACCTTGGATTGCGCTGAAGTGAGCAAAAACGTCAGGACCGTTTTCTTGCTTGATGAAACCAAAACCTTTAGTTTCGTTGAACCATTTCACGGTACCAGTAACTGGAGTAGACATAATAAATATCCTAAAAACATTTTTTAACGTAGGCCGATTACGGCGCGGATAGCGTGGAAAAGTAGCTTGCTATTGCGTACGACACGGACGGTTACGAATAATCCAACCAAGCGATGTGTATACAAAGAACTCTTTCTAGCCGCGATCGAGTCTAGAGTAAACCTTTAGCTTGTCAATCAAATCTTGAATAGAGTCGAAAGCTGTTAACAAAATTAATCCAATTCTTTGCACTGAACTCCATTTCTGTGTAACTGCGCTTTTTCTTTATTCCGTGTGATTATGAATTGATTTTACTGGGATTTAGTACAAAATATCGCCACACATTGTGATGTGGTTATTAATGATATGGAGTTTAACCAATGAAAGAAAAACCAGTTGTTGAACCCGTACACTCCTCGGTGGTAGCAACCGATTGTGGACGTGGAATGATTAAAGATAACGCACTTAAAGCTGTTGTTACGAGTGCAGTGTTTCGATGTCGAGTTGAAAAAGCTAAGAAAGGTAAAGGCAGCTATTCGCGAAAAATGAAATACAAAGGCCAAGAGCCTTACGCAAAACCAATGTGTGACCTTGTGTTTGCGTAAGGCTTTTTTCTTCTAAAAAGACTGCATACCGATTACTCGTCTGTCTGCACTAATCTTTCCAATTACAACTCTTGGTTACTTTTATGTAACGTCTCGCTCATTGCTGAAATAGGCAACTTCCCTTGGCGTTACAAACTTGCCTCACATCTCAAATACAGTAAAAATAGCCCCCACTTTGAATGTAACAAATTTGTTTAAAGTGTTTCAATTTGTGTGTGCTAAATCATTCCTCTATGTGTTAGGTCTTATTTTATAAGCTGCCTGCATTTAACCTTTGTGTAACAAGGGTTTTCATTAAAAATTGGATACAAAATCTGTCTGGTTTTTGAGCTTGAAATAATAATTTAAACGTTCAAAATTAGCTAAAAATGAGTTTTCAAAAATGAATGGATGCTTTTTGCGGTAAATTAAGGTAGGTGCATCATGAAACTGTTTTTAATTCTCATGCTTTCTGTGTCTGGCGGTATTGCTTCTGCGGAGCATATTCATTCTTTTATGCTTGGTTTTGGTGTCGCTTCACTTGCGGTTGGCAGTTGCTACTGGTTGGCGTTTCGTAGCACTCGTTTTCCTCAACTAGCGGTATTTTTGTTGCTGTGCGGATTTTTTGCAAAAGTGACAGTGACCGTTGTCGGGGTCATGTGGGGTATCTCTAATGAATTGATGAGTTCTCCGTTTGTGTTTGCGCTCTCTTATCTTTTCTTTTCCATTGTGGCGACTTATTTCTGGTTCCGTTACCGCGAGCTGGCAATGAAACTTAGGGCTAAAATCCTTGCCACGCACACCGAATCCCACTCCCACTAAGAACACGATAAGTGGATTGCATGAAAAGCAGTGCTATTGAGCTCTGCTTTCTGCATTATTCGATTTCAATATTCGTTGCTTTTATTCCTACTAAAATACCTACCTTGAATTCATTTCTTAGACCTTTGTACAACTGTCAAAACTCAATCTGATGATTACAATAAAGATAATTGACCGAGGGGATGTTATGGAAATAGCACTATTTTGGATTGAAAAGCTGATTCTTGTCTGCGGTATTTTGCTGGTTTTGACTGGTGTTATACGTTATGGACAACGTAGCCAAGACTGGAAAGGTGTAGTCACTATGTTCTACAAACGCATTCCAATGACGATCGATGAGTTTAAATGGTATCGGCTAGGGATAAGCTGCATTGTTTTTGCAGTAATCTTACGTATTGCATTATTAACCTTTTGGCCCGCCACTTGATTTATACTCCCACCACCTTTTACCTAGCTGTAGTGTGAAGTTTGGGTATACACTTTAGTTAATGATAAAACAAATAAGGTGGTGGCATGTCTTTCCCTGTTCTCATCTGTGATGACTCTCCACTCGCGCGTAAACAGATGGCGCGTTCGCTTCCTGCATCACTCAATGCTGATATTACCTTTGCCGTTCATGGCTTGGATGCTATGGGCATTTTAGAAAAACAGAGTTTTAAACTCATATTTCTGGATCTGACCATGCCTGAGTTGGATGGGTTCCAGACACTCGAAGCTATGGCACAAAAAGGCTATGAAACACCGGTCGTGGTAGTGTCTGGTGATATTCAACCCAAAGCGAAAGAGCGTGTATTAGCGCTTGGTGCTAAAGCATTTATTCAAAAACCGATTGATAAAAATGCGCTGAATGATGTGCTCAAAATGTTGGTGGAGCCGCCAACACAGCCACGCATCGTTACGCCTACTTCCGTTGAATTACCTATTTTAAAACGCCGTGATATTTACATGGAGGTGGCTAACGTTTCAATTGGTCGAGCTGCTGATGCTTTAGCTCGTCATTTTGATGTGTTTGTTGAGTTGCCTTTACCTAATGTAAATATCTTTGAGGTGAGTGAATTGCACATGGCATTGCGTGATTTGGCGAATAGTAGTCAAGTTTCGGGAGTGTGTCAGGGATTCAGTGGTGAAGGAATTGCGGGGGAAGCTTTGGTTTTACTGAGTGATTCTAGTGTCGCTGATCTGAAAAAATTAATGAAAGTGCCAGTAGATACAGAGGATCTGCAAGAGCTAGAGCTTTTAATGGATGTATCCAATATTTTAGTAGGCTCATTTTTAAATGGCTTAGGACATCAAGCAGAAGTTCGTTTTTTCCAAAGTTCGCCAGTTTTGCTCGGGCGACATCTTTCGATTGATTCGGTGATTAATTCGACAGCGGGAACCTTCCGTAAGACGATGACATTTGAAGTGAGCTATAACATAGAAGGAACCTCGATTCGCTGTGATTTGTTGTTTATGTTTGTGGATGAATCCTTGCCGTTGTTAGACAACAAGTTAGCATATTTGATGGAGGATTTTTGATGTTAGCATTGCCTGCGGAGTTTGAGCAATTTCACTGGATGGTCGATATGGTACAGAATGTCGATATGGGTTTAGTGGTGATTGATCGTGATTATAACGTTCAGGTTTGGAATGGATTTATGACACATCACAGTGGTAAACAGCCACATGAGGCGATCGGTAAATCGCTCTTTGAATTGTTTCCTGAAATCCCCAAAGAGTGGTTTAAGCTCAAGTCTAAGCCTGTTTATGATTTGGGTTGCCGTAGCTTTATCACTTGGCAGCAACGCCCATATTTATTCCATTGCCGTAATGTACGTCCCGTGACTCAACAAGCTAAGTTTATGTATCAAAATGTCACGCTGAACCCAATGCGTACCCCAACTGGCGTAGTGAACTCGCTTTTTTTATCCATTCAAGATGCGACGAGTGAGGCACTTATCTCTTTACAATCACCATCACAGTAAACATTGATGCGGCCATGGTCATGGCCGTTTTGTCAGTGGTTGGACACTCTTATGCCGTTACCCAGTCATTTTTATACAACTCAACAACTTAAGCATGGAGAAGACAATGCTGCTCATGCGAGGGGACTTGAATTGTTCAATCTTATGGAACGAGCAGGGCAAGCTGTTTTTACCATCGCGTTTGCTCAGTTTCCGACGAGTCATCATTGGCTAATCTGCTGTGGGGGCGGTAATAATGGTGGTGATGGCTATATTGTGGCAGTGTTGGCAAGACATATGGGCATTGACGTTACGGTTTGGCAATTAGGCGATCCTGAAAAGCTACCGATAGATGCTCACCGTGCCTATTTGCAATGGAAAGAGTTGGGAGGTGTCGTATATGCACCGCAGTCAGAAATTCCTGAATCGACCGACGTTATTATTGATGCATTGTTTGGTATAGGTTTAAAAGCTTCATTACGTCCACAGGTTGTGCCCTTGGTGGACCAGCTAAATCAAAGTGGCAAACCTATTGTGGCGGTAGATGTCCCTTCTGGGCTATGTGCTGATACTGGGCAGGTAATGGGAGCTTGTATTAAAGCACAACATACGGTGAGCCTGATTGGTTTAAAACAAGGATTAGTGACAGGACAAGCTCGCTGCTATGTGGGAACGCTACACTACGCAGGGTTAGGTGTAGAAGAGGTATTTGCAGAGCACAATAAGCCATCATTAGTGGCGATTGAAGGTAAACTACGGCATAAATTGTTGCCACCGCGACAAGCCTGCACCCACAAAGGCCAAAACGGAAAAGCGTTGATTATTGGAGGAAATGAAGGAATGGGCGGAGCGTTGATCCTCTGTGCTTCTGCCTGTGCTCGCACAGGAGCAGGACTGAGTGCTGCTATGACTCATTCTGATAATGTGACCTCGATGCTGACGAATACTCCGGAAGTGATGTGTACCAGTTGGAGCAAACAGCACTTATTTGAAGAAAGGATTAAATGGTGTGATGCCTTGGCCCTTGGTCCCGGTTTAGGGCGAGATGACCAAGCACTGCAAATCATGCAGCAGTTGAGTGCTTTAAAGGTTCCGAAAGTGTGGGATGCCGACGCGCTGTATTTCCTCTCTCATCACTCTAACTATGATGCTCAGCGAATTATTACTCCGCATCCGGTAGAAGCCGCTCGTTTATTGGGATGTGAAGTCGAAGACGTTGAACAAGATCGCTTTGCTGCCATTCGTGCACTTCAACAACGCTATGGCGGGGTCGTGGTACTCAAAGGGGCGGGTACTTTAGTTTATGATGGCCAAGAGATCTCCGTCTGCTTACAAGGCAACCCAGGTATGGCGAGTGGTGGGATGGGGGATGTGTTGACGGGGATTATTGTGGCGCTTTTGGCACAAAAAATCAGCTTATCAGATGCTGCTAAGCTCGGAGTGTGGCTACACAGCAATGCTGCGGATTCCAATGCCAAGTCGCATGGTCAGAGAGGGCTTCTGGCCAGTGATTTACTACCACACCTGCGTGAGCTATTGAACTAGTTTATTGTTTATTAAACAACGCAATACCAATATAAGTGGGCAGGAAACTCAAAATGAAATCAATCGTCATTACCCGATTGATTCTCTGTTTCAAAATGGATCACACCAATACACAGGTGTCCATTATCCTTAAACGTTTTGCCATGAGCATATAATTAATGGATGTTTGGACGTCTAGACGCTTGACATGTATTTAGCTTGCCTTTAGGCTTTGCGCCCTATTTAGTTACAATGATTTGATACCGGCATGCACTACACTTCTTCTAAACCTCAACAACCCAATGTATTAGCTCTATTGCCATTAATGGTATTTTTACTGCTTTTTATGGGTGTGGGTAGCTATCTCACTTGGCAAGGAGTTGAGTTTGCTTTTTACCAATTACCGGCACCAGTAGCTGTCATTCCGGCAGTAGTATTAGCAATTACTTTGAGTAAAGAATCACTCAATCGAGCTATCGAACAGTTTTTAAGAGGAGTGGGGCATAGCGACATTATGGCGATGTGCATCATCTATCTTCTGGCCGGTGCTTTTGCAGCAGTAGCGAAAGCCACGGGTGGTGTAGATGCAACCGTCAATCTTGGTTTATCACTACTACCAGCAAGTCTTATTTTGCCTGGTTTATTTGTCATCTCCGCCTTTATTGCAACAGCAATGGGGACTTCAATGGGGACAATTGCAGCAATTGCTCCTGTTGCGTTAGGTATTGCTCAAGCTGCAGAATTAAATCTTGGCTTAACGGCAGGTGTTGTCTTAAGTGGTGCTATGTTTGGTGACAATCTATCCATCATTTCGGATACCACGATTGCCGCTACACGCTCACAAGGTTGCCATATGCGTGACAAGTTTAAGGAGAACGTTCGTATTGCTTTGCCGGCAGCTGTACTCGCGCTAGTGGTGTTCACTTTTAGTAGCCAAGCAGCACAATTACCTCAAACAACAGGGATAGAATGGCTGAAAGTTCTGCCTTATATCACCA